>JALUTW010000216.1 GCA_027021685.1 Chromatiales bacterium
TCTCATATCGGCGTCCGGTGGCGAAACGTTACGGCTACCGGCTACCGTTCGTCTGGCGGGCCCCGGGCAGGCTCGCGAGCTGCTGGGCCAGGAAGGTGCTGGTGGACTGAAGCTGCGCCAGCATGGTATCCAGCGCCGTGAACTGCGCCAGCAGGCGCTGCTCCAGCCGGTCCAGGCGCTCGGCCAGTTTCAGCCGCTCGTCGCCGATGTCCTCGATGCGCTCGTTGAGGATGTCGGTGCGCGAGTCCAGCAGACCGTCGGACTCCAGCATGTTCTCCAGCAGCGTGCTCACGGTGTCCGCGACCCCGCGGCTGACCGTGACCGTGCCCCGGGCACCGGTCGTGCCGCCGGTGACGGTGAGGGAAATGCCCGCCGCCTTGCCCGAGCCGGTGAGCACCTGGCCGCTGCCGGTGGCCGTCACTCCGCCGATGGTGCCCGCCACATCCACGCCGGTGGTCCCGGCGCCGACGCTGAATCCGAGGTCGGCCGCGGTGTTGGTGTCCACGGAAACGAACTCCACCGTTGATGCCGAACCGTAGCGGTCGGAGGTCACCACGAACCGGTTGTTGGCGGCGTCATGGGTCACCGTGACGGAGACACCGGCGTCCTTGAGCGCCTGGTCGCCGTTGATGCGGGCCTGGATCTCCGCCGCCAGCGCGGCGCCGGAAGTGTAGCTGCCCTGGGTCAACAGGATGGACCCGGACTGGATCCCGTCGACCTTGATCGTGAAGCCGTCGTTGTCAGCGTCGATGACCAGCGGCGTGGTGCTGAAATCGGCCGGCAGCACCCCTGCTCCATTGTAGTAACCCCGGGCGGCCAGGGTGGTGATGGAAACCGCGTAGGTACCCGCGGCGGCCTCCGCCCCCGGGGCCGACGGCTCGATGAACCGGTCCGTGGCGCTGGCCGCGGCCGCAAACAGCCGGCCCACTGAGTCAGGGTCGGCCGAGAGCGCATCCTGGAGTTTGCTGCTGTCGAGAGCCAGCTTGCCGTCGCTGCCCGTGCGGATGCCGATGTCGGCCAGGGACTGGTAGGGCCCGCTCAGGTTGGGCACCGCCGCGAACAGGTTGCGCCGGAGCTGGCTTTCCACCGTCCGAACAGTGGCATCTCCCAGCAGCACGCCGCCGGTGCCGGTCTCCGGATCGTAACCGGAGAGATCGTCGATGGTCTGGGCCAGGCTGTTGTAGGCCTCGACGAAGGTCTCGATCTTGGACCGCGCGCCGCCGGTATCGCGCGTCACCGACACCCCAACCGCAGTGCCGGGTGAGGCCTTGACCAGCTCCAGCGTGACACCTTCGATGGCACTGGTGACCGAGTTGGTCGCACTGGTGACGGTGAGCCCGTCGATGATCAGCTCGGCATCCTGGGCCGCCACGGTCTCGGTGAGGTTCCTGCCGCTGCCCGCCGTCGCCGCCGGGTCGTAGGCGAACTGCGACAGGCCGGCGTTGTCCGTGTCGTTGCCGTCGCCGTCGGTGACGGTGATCTCCAGGCTGTTGGCGGCGCCGCTGTACTGTGACACGAACACCAGCCGGTAGCCGGTGCCGTCGTTGACGATGTTGGCGGTGACGCCGATGTCCGCGTTGTTCACCGCATCGCGGATGCCCTCCAGGCTGGAATCGGCGGCGTCGATGGTGACGGTGGCCGTGGCCCGCTCCGGGTTGACGGTGAAGGTGCCGCCGCTGAAGGTCCCGAAGCGGAAGGTGAGCGTGCCGCCGTTGCCGCCGGTGGCCGACGAGGTGGTGTCGGCGAATGCCGCCGAGGCCAGCTTGTGGGCCTGGGCGAGCTTCTCCACCGAGATGGAATAGTCGGCGTTCGCCGCGGTCCGGGATGCCGTGACCTTGAGGATTCCGGTGTCGGTGGAAGTGGCACGCCGGTCCTGGAAGGCGCTCAGGTCGGCCAGCGCCGAGAGGGCCGCCTCGACCTCCGACACCGCGCTCTTGAATGTGCCCAGGGCCGAGAGTTCGGCCTGCAGGCGCGCCTCCCTGCGATCCAGGCGCGCGGTCGCCGGCTGGCCCTCGGCCGCCAGCAACTGGTCCACCAGGCCGCGGATGTCCAGCCCCGATCCCAGTCCCGGTGATGAAATGGTCGCCATGGCGCGAAGATCTGCCTCCGCCGGCGCCGGATGGAGATGGCGGCGCCCGGCTATGGTTCCGGTGGCCGGTCCCGTGCCGGCCGGTTTACGCTCGGTTGTCCGCTTGCAAATCCGGGGCCAACCCCGGCGTCAGGCGCGTTCTTCCAGCAGCGCACCCTTGACCTGGTCCTGCAGGACGCGGGCGATGGCCAGGATCTCCTCGGGCGGGATCTGGCGGATCACCTCGTCGCTCTGCGGATCGACGACCTTGATGACCGTGCGGCCGCTGTCGTCGTCCACCGAGAACTGCAGGCTGCGGTTCAGGGTCTGAACGTAGTCGTTGAGCTCGCTGACGGCCTGCTCCAGCTCCGCCGGGGCCGGCGGGCGGTTGCCGCCGGCGGCAGGCTCCCGCCGGGTGGCGGCGGCCGCACTCCCCTCGGCCCCAGTGGTTCGGGGCGGAGGCACGGACTGGATGCTGGTGACGAGTTCCGGTTTCATGACTGCTTACCCCCGTCGTTCTGAAAGTTCGCCCGGGGTCCCTCCCGGGCGCTGCCTCCTTTCAGATGACGTCCCGGCCTACTGCAGCAGGGCCAGCACGTTCTGCGGCAGGACGTTGGCCTGGGCCAGCATGGCCACGCCGGCCTGCTGCAGGATCTGGGCCCGCGTCAGGTTGGCGGTCTCCTGGGCGAAGTCCGCGTCGCGGATACGCGAGCGGGCGGCCTCGAGGTTCTCTACCGTCACCGACAGGTTGGAAATGGTGGACTCGAAGCGGGTCTGCACCGCACCCAGCTCGGCGCGCAGGCCATTGACCTGCTGCAGGGCGAAGTCGAGCGCCAGCAGTGCGTCATTGGCATTGTCCCGGGTCAGGACATTCACGCTGTTGAGCGCCTGCTTGGTCAGGGTCTGGGCACCGGATGACAAGCCAAGGGCCGTGATTTCCGTCCCAGCCAGAGTGATGCTGCCCTCCACTTCCGTCGCCAGGATGATGCCGGCCATGTAGGTTTCTGTGGTGCCGTTACCGCCGCCGTCCACGTCGATGACGCTAGCATTGCTGGTCGCCAGGACGATGTCGGAGCCATCGGTGTTGCTCAGCACAAGCCCCCCCGATCCCCCAGCGGAAGCGGTGACGCCCGTCTGCACGGAAAGTGCATTTATCTGGTCCACCGCCTGATCAATGCTTGTGCCCGAACTAATAACGATGTCGACATTGTTGATGGTGAGCGTGGCGCCATTCGTGCCTGTGTCGTAGTTCAATTCGGGCGTCGTGACGGTCTTGGCCTTGAGGGCCTGCACGCCGGAGTCCGCCTGGACCAGGTTGATCGCATCGATCACATCGTCCACGGTGGGATTCGATGCCGCGATCACGTCGGCCAGGTCGACGGATACACCATTGACCTTCACGTCATTGGTGGTGAGGGTTGACGACAGCCCGGTGAGCGTGACACTGCTCCCCTCGACCGATGCCGCTCCCAGCACCGATGCCCGGGAATCCACTCCGGAGACGCTGATCGTCTGGTTCTGGTTGGCGCCCACCTGGAACACCAGGGTGCTCAGCGAGCCGTCCAGCACCTTCTGGCCGTTGAACTCGGTGGCGTTGGCCACGCGGTTGACCTCGGCGATGAGCGCCTGCACCTCGTTGTTGAGCGCCTGGCGGTCGCTGGCCGAGTTGCTGTCGTTGGCCGACTGCACGGCCAGCTCGCGGATGCGCTGCAGGGCATCGCCCACGGTGGACAGCGCGCCCTCGGCGGTCTGAGCGAAGGAGATGCCGTCGTTGGCGTTGCGGATGGCCTGGTTGAGGCCGCGGATCTGGGTGGTCATGCGCTCGGAGATGGCAAGACCGGCGGCATCATCCTTGGCCGAGTTGATGCGCAGGCCCGAGGACAGGCGCTGCAGGGAGGTCTGCAGGCTGTTCTGCGACCTGTTCAGGTTGCGCTGCGCGTTGAGCGAAGCGATGTTGGTGTTGATGACCTGAGCCATTGTGAATGCTCCTCACACGTCGTGCCCGGGCCGGACGGTCCGGGTCTGGTTTGTCACACAGCGGACATGCTTCCCGATGGAAACAATCACCGCTCCCGCAATCCATAGCGTCCGGCGGCGGGGAAGCTTTAGGGAGGGGATCCCAGTCACCTCCCGGGATAAAATCCGAGTGATTTCAATGAGTTGAAGATTGATTGCGGGCGGGTACCCGGCACGGCCGCGTCTTCGTTGACCGTGGGAGCGACCCCTGGTCGCGAACGTCCGGCCGCGAAGGGCTCTCCACCGTCGTCATTCGCGCCGCGGCGGCGCTCCGACGAGTTGAACAACATGGTGCAGGAGCGGCCCCGGGCCGCGAATGCTGAACGCGGCACACCCCTTCGCGGCGGGGCGCCGCCCCTGCGGATAGAACAAAATCCCTCGTGGCGGTGTGTCCGGTGCACACCCCCTCACCCCTGTCCCTCTCCCCCGCGATGCGGGGGAGAGGGGGATGACAAAACCACCGCGGCATCAAAGCTGCGCCGCGTGTGAAACAACGGTCCCCTCTCCCGCCGGGAGAGGGACAGGGTGAGGGGATCGAAATATGGTTTTTTTCCTGCCCGCACGACCCCCCGTCCTGCACTCTCGTGCCGGGAATCCGGTTACGCCGTGCCGCCAGCCCTACCGCAGGAAGTTGAACAGGGACAGGTTCTGCACCCGGATGAAGGCCTGCTGGGCGGCCTGGAGGCCGGTGAGCTGGAGGTTGAGGCGGCTGACGGCCTCGGCGTAGTCCAGGTCACCGATGAGGGACAGGGTCTCGTCCAGGGCCAGGATCTGATCCTCGTTGTTGCGCACCTGGGCGTCGATGGCGTTGAGCCGGGCGCCCACGCTGGTGCGCACGTTGGTGATGTTCTCCTCGGCCTGGTCCAGGTCGGCCAGCACCCGGTTGATGGCATTGTGGCGGGCGGTGGGGTCGGTATCCTCCAGTGCCAGGGCCAGATTCTGCACCGTGGTGAAGAGATCCTGGTTGGCCGCGGGACTGACGGTGAAGGTGTCGCCGTCGGCGGGGGTGCCGGTGATGCTCACCACCACTCCGTTGAAGCTGATTTCGGCCCCTTCCACGTAGGGTGTGCCGGCGGGAACGACGTTGCCCGACACGGCGCCGTCCACCTGGTAGGTGACGGGATCCGTGGGCAGGGCCTGGGTGAAGGTGATGGTGTAGGTGTCGGGCACGAAGGCGGGAGTGGCGGTGCCGGCATCGATGATGCCGGTGCCGGTGTTGCCGGCGCCGTCGGCGGTGGTGAAGGTGCCGTTGCCGTTGCGGATGGCGCGGAACACCGCGGTGCCGGAATCGGTGTCCTGTACCTCGCGGCCGGGGCCGATGGCGATCATGCGCGTACCGTCGTCGCCGTAGTAGTCGAAGCCGCCGCTGTTGTTGGCGGCAAAGGGCCGTACGTTGCCCTGGAAGCCGGCAAACAGATAGTCGCCGTTGTTGTCGCGGGTGTTGGCCAGGCCCAGGAGCTGATCGACGATCTGGCGCACCTCCTGGGCCAGCGAACGTCGGTCGGTATCGGACAGGGTGTCGTTGTTGCCCTGCACCGCCAGCTCGCGCACCCGCACCAGGGCGTCGCTCACCGCACCGAGCGTACTTTCCTCCAGCGCCAGCCGGGCCCGGGCGGCATCGGCGTTGAGCTGGAAGCGCTCGGTGAGTTCACGGGTCTGCTTGAGGTCCAGCAGGGTGGCCGAGGCCACCGGATCGTCCGCCGGGGTGAGAATGCGCCGGCCCGTGGCCACCTGGAGCTGGGTGCGCGAGAGCTTCGACTGCTGGTCCAGCAGGGCATTGGTGGCGGAGAAATGCATCTGGCTGGTGGAAATGCGCATGACGCTATCCTCTCACCGCGTCGAGCAGGCTCTGGAACAGGCTGTTGGCGGTGGACAGCACCTGGGCCGCGGCCTGGTAGGCCTGCTGGAAACGCAGCAGGTTGGCCGCCTCCTCGTCCAGGTTGACACCGGAGACACCCTCGCGGGCCTCGATGGCCTGGTTGAGCAGGGTCTGCTGGGCCTCGCCCCGGATGCGGGCCTGGCCGGTGCGGCTCCCCACGTCCGCCACCATCTGGCCGTAGGCCGACTGGAAGTCGGCACCACCGCCCGCCAGGGTGCCCCGGGTCTGCAGCTCCGCCAGCTCGAGGGCGTTGCGGTTGTCGCTGACCCCGCCGGTGTTGTAGTCGATGGTGAACTCGTCACCGGTCCGCGGGGCACCGTCGATACGCACCCGGTAGCCGTAGTCCAGCGCGCCGGGGGTGGGAAACACCTCGCCCCCGGTGGCCGGATTGTAGGGGATGTTGTTCTCCAGCAGCACCGGGCTGGCCGGGTTGGTGTTGTCGTACACCGAGTACGTCGTGGCCGAGTCGAACCGGATGAGGATGGGCGGGGTCAGCGCCCCCGGCGTGGTGGTGAACGCCGCATTGGTGGTGTCCACCACCTCGCCGGCGCTGATGCGCCCGCTGCCGGTGTTGGCCAGGTTCACCGCCGTGCGCACGGGCGCGGCGGCGGCCACCTCGCGCGGGTCGTCCACGGCCATGGCGATGGTGCGCGCGGCGTAGCGGACGGGCCGCACGAGGAAGGTGTCGCCCACGTTGGCCCCGGCGGTGATGGTCAGGGTGAAACCGTCCACGGCGGTCGTGGTGTAGGGGCTGTTGCCGCCGGTGTTGATGGCGAAAGTGGCCCCGTCCGACAACCGGGTCAGGGTGTAGGCATTGGCCCCGTCGTAGCGCAGGGTGTAGTCGCTGGTGGTGAGCCCGGCGGGGTCGACCAGGGTGCCCGTGACCGAGCCCGTGCCGCCGTTGATGCTGCTGGCGGCCACGTCCACCTGGGCCGGGGTGAAGAAATCACCGCCCAGGCGGTCGTCGAGGTCCATGCCCAGCCGGTGCCGGGCGTTGAACTCGAAGGCCAGCCCCGCCGCCACCCGGCCTAGCCCGTTTAGGGCGGGCTCCAGGATCTCGCGCCTGAACGCCACCAGTCCGCCCAGGCTGCCGCCGCGCATGGCATCGGTAATCACCACGCCGGAGCCGCTGCCGGCGGTGAGCGTGATCTCGAGGCTGGACGGGTCGTAGACGTTGCCGGTGGTCCCCAGCACCGAGGCGGTACTCCCCACCACCAGGTTCTGGCCGTTGCCGATGAAGACGTTGAGGGCGCCGTCGTCCTGCGGCACCACCGTCACCGCCACCTTCTCCGACAGGCGGCGGATGAGTTCGTCGCGCTGGTCGCGCAGGTCGTTTGCAGGCTGGCCGCCGGCCAGGCCCTCCTGCTCGATGATCTGGTCGTTGAGCCCGGCGATGGACCGGGCCAGGGCGTTGATCTCGTCCACGGTGTTGACCAACTCGGTCTGCAGGCCGTCGAACAGGCTGTCGAGCCGGTCGTAGACGTAGTTGAAGCGGTTGGTGAGCGCCTCGCCCTGGGCCAGCAGCACCTGCCGCGCCGGAATGGAGGCCGGGTCGTCCGCCACCCCCTGCACCGCGGCGAAGAACTCCTGCAGCACGGGCGACAGGCCGGCATCGGGATCGGCCAGCAGGTTGTCCACCTGCGTGGCGTACTGGAGGTAGGTCTCGGTCTCCGAGGCCAGCGCGGTCTGGACCCGCACCTGCTCCACCAGGAAGCCGTTGTAGACCCGCTGCACGCTGGCCACCTGGACCCCGGTGCCGATGAAGCCGTCACCGGCGCGCTGGGGCGGGCGCGTGACCAGGTCCACGCGCTGGCGCGTGTAGCCCGGCGTGTTGACGTTGGCAATGTTGTGGCTGATGGTGTTGAGCGAGCGCTGGAAGGCCAGCAGCCCCGAGACACCGATGCCGAAGAAGTCGCCCTTTGCCATGTCGCTGTCGTTCCCGCCGGGCCGGGGCCCGGTTCTCCGTTCAGGTTAGCGTCCCGCCGCCGTCTTCCCTGAATGCCGCGACGAGATCCTCGTCCAGGACCCGGCGCACCTTGGCCGCGTAGTCCGGGTCGGTGGCGTATCCGGCCTCGTGCAGGGCCTCGATGTAGGCCTCCGGGTCCGGCGCCCGCTCCAGCGCGGTCCGGTAGCGCGGGCTGCCCTTCACCAGGGCCACGTAGTCGTCGAAGCTCTCGGCCCAGGAGCCATAGGCCCGGAACTCGGCCTGGCGGCGTACCGCCACGCCGTCCTCGTATTCCAGCGTGCTCACCCGCACCCGCTCGCCGTCCCAGCGGGCGTCGGCCTTGATGTTGAACAGGTTGTACGAACTGCGCCCGTCGGCCCGCGCGTGCACGGCCCGGCCCCAGCCGGTCTCCAGCGCTGCCTGGGCGATGAGCACGCCGGGGGTGGTGCCCAGCTCGCCGGCCGCGCGCACCGCGTGGGGCCACAGGGCCTGCACGAAATCGCGGCGGGAGCCGAAGCCCGCCGGCTCCGGCGGGGTGGCCGGGACCGGTGCGGGATCCCCGGACCGGGAGGCCGCGGCCTGCGCCGCCCCGTCCCGGGCCTGCGCCGGCGGCAGACTGCCCCGAAGCTGGCGCACCATCATCTCGGCCAGGCCCAGGCCGCCGCTGCCGGCCAGTTTCAATGCGAGCTGGGAATCGTGCAGGTCCCGGTAGAAACCGGCCTGGCTGCTCTCCAGCAGGGGATCGCCCGGACTGGCCTCGCGCATGCTCTTGAGCATCATCTTCAGGAACAGGGCCTCGAACTGGCGCGCCACCTCGCGCAGGGCGGCCTCGGGATCCTCGCCCCGGGCCAGGCGGCGGAGATCGGCGAAGCCCGAGAACTCCGTCGCAATGCGGGCGGCGTCGAGCCGGGCGTTGAGGGCGCCTTCCAGCATGGCCTCAGATCACGATGAGCTCGGCCCGCAGGGCCCCGGCCTGCTTGAGCGCCTCGAGGATGGCCACCAGGTCGCCCGGCGCGGCGCCCACCTGGTTGACGGCGCGCACGATCTCGTCCAGCGACACGCCGGGCTTGAACAGGAACATGCGCTCGCCGCCCTCTTCCACCGTCACCTCGGATGCCGGTGCCACCACGGTCTGGCCGCCCGAGAAGGGCCGCGGCTGGCTCACCTCGGTCTTCTCGGTGATGGTGACGGTGAGGCTGCCGTGGGAGACCGCCGCCGGCATCACCCGCACGTGGCGGCCGATGACCACGGTGCCGGTGCGCGAGTTGACGATGACCCGGGCCGGGGCCTCGCCGGGCTGCAGCTCCAGGTTCTCCAGCATGGCGACGAAGGCCACCCGCTGGGCAGCGTCGCGCGGCGCCGCCACCCGTACCGAGGTGGCATCCAGCGCGGCGGCGGTGCCCTCGCCCACCGCGGTGTTGATGGCCTCCACCAGCCGCTGGGCGGTGGTGAAGTCGGGCCGGTGCAGGTTGAGGATGAGGCTGCCGTTGGCCCCGAACTGCATGGGCACCTCGCGCTCCACGGTGGCCCCGTTGGGGATGCGGCCCGAGCTGGGCACGTTGACCGTGATGGACGAGCCGTCGGCCCCCGAGGCGCCGAAGCCCGAGGCGATGATGTTGCCCTGGGCCATGGCGTACACCCGCCCGTCGGCACCCTTGAGCGGCGTCATGAGCAGGCTGCCGCCGCGCAGGCTCTTGGCGTTGCCGATGGTGGACACGGTGACGTCGATGGTCTGGCCCGGCTTGGCGAACGGCGGCAGCTCCGCGTGCACCACCACCGCGGCCACGTTCTTGAGCTGCAGGTTGGTCCCCGGGGGCAGGGAGATCCCGAACTGGTTGAGCATGGCCTTGAGGCTCTGCACCGTGAACGGGGTCTGGCTGGTCTGGTCGCCGGTGCCGTTGAGGCCGGTGACCAGGCCGTAGCCCACGAGCTGGTTGCTGCGCACGCCGGCCACCGTGGCCAGGTCCTTGACGCGCTCGGCCTGCACCGGCTGGGCCAGGACCAACCCGGCGGCCAGGGCCAGGATGCCGTGAATGAACGTGTTGGACCTCATGCCTCGTCCTCCGCGGATGCTCAGAAGGGCCAGAAGATGCTGTTGAAGAACCGGGTCAGCCAGCCTGCCTTGCTGGCATCGGCCACCTGGCCGCTGCCGCCGTAGGAGATGTGGGCATTGGCCACCAGGGTGGAGGGCACCGTGTTGTCGGCCTGGATGTCCGCCGGGCGCACGATGCCCGAGATGCGGATGAACTCCTGGCCCTCGTGCAGGGACAGGAGCTTCTCGCCCCTGACCACCAGGTTGCCGTTGGGCAGGACCCGGGCCACGGTGACCGTGATGCTGCCCTTGAGGCTGTTGCTCTGGGTGCTGGCCCCCTCGCCGCTGAACTCGCGGCTCTGGTCCACGCCGACCGACAGGACGGCGTTGCCGTTGACGGTCACCGCCCCGCCGCCGATGGTGGGCGCGGCGAAGTCCACCGTGGTGGCCTTCTTGGTGGAGCTGTTGGCCGACTTGGACGCATCGGTGCGCTCCTGCAGCACGATGGTGAGAATGTCGCCCACGCGGCGGGCCTTGTTGTCGGAGTAGAGGTCCATGCCGTGACCGGGCTGGTAGATGGCGCCGTGGTTGTGCTCGGGCGCCTTCATGGGCGCCGGCGGGGTGGGCGCGTAGGCCGGATCGGGGGTCACCGTGTGCGTGGCGCAGCCGGCCTGCAGCAGCAGGACCAGCGGCAACAGGGCGATTCGGGACGTCATCTCAGCGGCCTTCCTACAGGTTGTTGTTGACATAGCGCAGCATCTCGTCGGCGGTGGCGATGGCCTTGGAGTTCATCTCGTAGGCGCGCTGGGTCTCGATCATGTTGACCAGCTCCTCCACCACGTTGACGTTGGAGCTCTCCAGCATGCCCTGCTCCACCGAGCCCAGGCCGTTGAGGCCGGGGGTGCCAGTCTGCGGGGCACCGGAGGCGGCGGTCTCCACCAGCAGGTTGTTGCCGATGGGCTGCAGCCCGGCCGGATTGATGAAGTCCGCCAGCTGGATGCTGCCCACCTGGGTCGGGGTGGCGCTGCCGGCGACCAGGGCCGAGACCGTGCCGTCGGCGCCGATGGTGAGGCTGATGGTGTTCTGGGGCACGGTGATGGCGGGCTGCAGGGGATGGCCGGAGGCGGTCACCACCTGGCCCTGGTCGTCGATCTGGAACTCGCCGTTGCGGGTGTAGGCCACGGTGCCGTCGGGCTGCAGGATCTGGAAGAAGCCGCGGCCCTGGATGGCCAGGTCCAGCGACTTGCCCGTGTTGACCAGGTTGCCCTGGGTATAGATCTTCTCCGTCGCCACGGCCTTGACCCCGGTGCCCAGGGACAGCCCCGAGGGCAGCTCGGTGTTCTGGCTGGACTGGGCACCCACCTGGCGCACGTTCTGGTACAGAAGATCTTGGAACACCGCCCGGCTGCGCTTGAAGCCGGTGGTGTTGACGTTGGCCAGGTTGTTGGAGATGAC
>JALUTW010000217.1 GCA_027021685.1 Chromatiales bacterium
CTCAGCCCAGGATCATGACGGCGTCCATCTCCACCCGCGCGCCCTTGGGCAGGGCGGCGACGCCGATGGCGGCCCGCGCCGGATAGGGCTCGCTGAAGTACCGGGCCATGACCTCGTTGACCAGGGGGAAGTCGCCCAGGTCAGTGAGAAAGACGTTGAGCTTGACCACGTCGGCCAGCGAGCCGCCGGCGGCCTCGGCCACCGCCGCCAGGTTGTCGAACACCCGCGTGATCTGCGCCTCCATGCCGCCGTCCACCAGCTCCATGGTGGAAGGGTCCAGCGGGATCTGGCCCGAGAGATAGACGGTGTCGCCCGCGCGCACCGCCTGCGAGTAGGTGCCGATGGCCTGCGGGGCCCGGTCGGTGTGAATGGTCTGGCGCGCCATGCAGTGCTCCTTGGCTGGAAAACCGGAGCGCCGATTATAGCGCGGCGCTCAGTGCCGGGCGCGGAGGATGCGCATGACGGTGGGGTGATGGCGCAGGGCGCGGATGATGCGCGCCAGGTGGCGGCGGTCGCGCACGCTCAGGGTGAGCGCCAGCGTCGTGTAGAGCCCCTCGCGCTCGTGCATCTCCACGTTCTCGATGTTGGCGTCCTGCTGGGCGATGGTGGAGGCGATGGCGGCCAGGGCCCCGCGCTGGTTGGCCACCAGCAGGCGCACGTCCACCGGGAAGTCGCCCTCCACGCTCTCCTCCCAGGCCACGTCGATCCACTTCTCCGGCCGGCTGCGGTAGTTGCCCACGTTGCGGCAGTCGCGGTTGTGGACCACGATGCCGCGCCCGGCGCTGACGTAGCCGATGATGGGATCGCCGGGGATGGGGCGGCAGCACTTGGCCAGGCTCACCACCGTGCCCTCGGTGCCGCGGATGGCCAGGGGCCGGGCCTGGCCGTTGCCGGCGGCGGCGGCCGGCCGCTCCTCGCGCCCGCCCGACAGGGCACGGGCCACCACCAGCGGGAGCTGGTTGCCCAGGCCCACGGCCGCCAGCAGGTCGTCCAGGCGCGGGTACTTGAGTTCCTTGAGCAGCCGCTTCATCTCGCGCCGGGGCACTGCGTCCAGGCTCAGGCCGTAGGCGGCCAGGCTCTTGTCCAGCAGGCGCCGGCCCAGGGCCACCGATTCCTCGTGGCGCAGATTCTTCAAATAGTGGCGGATGTTGGTGCGTGCCTTGGCCGTGACCACGAAGTCCAGCCAGGCCGGGTTGGGCTGGGCCCCGGGCGATGTGAGCACCTCCACCGTCTGGCCGGTGTGCAGCGGCGTGCGCAGCGGCACCAGGCGGCGGTCCACCTTGGCCGCCACGCAGCGGTTGCCGATGTCGGTGTGGATGGCGTAGGCCAGGTCCACCGCGGTGGCCCCGCGCGGCAGCTCGAAGATGTCCCCCTTGGGCGTGAAGACATAGACCTCCTCGGGAAAGAGATCGATCTTGACGTTCTCCAGGAACTCCAGCGAGTTGCCGGCGTGCTGCTGCAGCTCCAGGATCCCGCGCAGCCATTCGCGCGCGCGCACGTGGGCGCGGTTGGTGCCGCCCTCGCCACTCTTGTACAGCCAGTGGGCGGCGATGCCGCGCTCGGCCACCTCGTGCATGTCGCGGGTGCGGATCTGCACCTCGGTGTAGACCCCGTAGGGGCTGAACAGCACCGTGTGCAGCGACTGGTAGCCGTTGGACTTGGGAATGGCGATGTAGTCCTTGAACCGCCCCGGCACCGGCTTGTACAGGTTGTGCACCGCGCCCAGCACCCGGTAGCACTCGTCCACCGTGGGCACGATGATGCGCACCGCGAACACGTCCATGACCTCGCTGAAGGACAGGCCCTTGCTGCGCATCTTGTTGTAGATGCCGTAGAGATGCTTCTCGCGCCCGATGACCTCGCCCTGCAGCCCCTCCTGCCGCAGGCGCTCGCGAATGGCGTTCTCGATCTTGCCCACCACCTCACGGCGGTTGCCGCGCGCCCGCCGCACCGCGTCCTTCAGCACCCGGTGGCGCATGGGATGCATGGCGGCGAAGCCCAGGTCCTCCAGCTCCAGGCGGATGTTGTTCATGCCCAGGCGCTGGGCCAGGGGGGCGTAGATCTCCAGGGTCTCGCGCGCGATGCGGCGGCGCTTGTCCGGGCGCAGCACGTCCAGGGTACGCATGTTGTGCAGGCGGTCGGCCAGCTTGATCAGGATCACGCGCAGGTCCTGGGTCATGGCCAGGACCATCTTGCGGAAGTTCTCGGCCTGGGCCTCGGCCTTGCTCTCGAACTGGATGTGGGACAGCTTGCTGACGCCGTCCACGAGCTGCGCCACTTCCTCGCCGAACTGCTCGGCGATCTGATCGCGGGCGGTGGGGGTGTCCTCGATGACGTCGTGCAGGATCGCCGCCATCAGGCTCTCGTGGTCCATGTGCATCTCGGCCAGGATGCGGGCCACGGCGATGGGATGGTAGATGTAGGGCTCGCCGCTGGCGCGGTGCTGGCCCTCGTGGGCCTCGGCCCCGAACAGGTAGGCCCGGTAGACCTCGGCCACCTGGGCCGGCTCGAGGTACTCCTCGAGCATGGCACACAGGTCGCTGATGAGAAAGACGGAACCCGCCGGCTCGCGCTCGCGGGCGGTGGCCATGAGAGGCCTCTCAGTCTTCCTGCGCCTCGTCGGCCTCCTCGCCGGTGGGGGGCGGTCCCTGCTCGTCGCCGGCCGCGGCCTCGGCGGCGGCACCGGCCTCGCCGGCGGCCAGGAACATGCCGCGGATCTCGGCGTCCAACGCGTCTTCCATGGCCTCGGCCTCGGCGGCCGCGGCGGCGGCAGCCTGCTCCTGTTCCATCTGCTGCAGGACCTCGTCGGTGATCACGCCCTCGGCGATCTCGCGCAGGGCCACCACGGTGGGCTTGTCGTTCTCCCACTCCACCAGGGGCGCGGCGCCCTCCGAGAGCTGGCGCGCGCGCTTGGCCGCGGTGAGCACCAGCTTGAAGCGGTTGTCCACGTTCTCCAGGCAGTCTTCGACGGTGATGCGTGCCATGTCTCGATCACTCCGGGGGCTGGCCGGACGCCCGGGCGGGGCGCCCGATGGTCATTCGCGAACCGGCAATTCTAGCCGCCCGCCGGCTCCGGCGCCAGCAGTTCTTCCAGCAGCGGCCCCAGGCGGCGCCGCTGCAGGGCCAGGCGCTGGCGCTGGGCCAGAACCACGGTGCGCAGCTCTTCCAGGGCCCGGTGGAAATCCTCGTTGACCACGAGGTAATCGAACTCGGCGTAGTGGGACATCTCGCTCACCGCGTCGCGCATGCGCCGGGCGATGACCTCGTCGGAGTCCTGGCCGCGGGCGCGCAGGCGCCGCTCCAGCTCCGGGCGCGACGGCGGCAGGATGAACACGCTCACCGTCTCCGGCATCCGTTCCCGCACCTGGCGCGCGCCCTGCCAGTCGATCTCCAGGATGACGTCGAAGCCGGCGTCCAGCCGCGCCTGCACCGCCGCCCGCGAGGTGCCGTAGAAATTGTCGAACACCCGGGCGTGCTCCAGGAACTCGCCCGCCGCCGCCATGCGCTGGAACGTGTCCACGTCCACGAAGTGGTAGTCCGTCCCGTCGGTCTCGCCGGGGCGCGGCGGCCGGGTGGTGTGGGACACCGAGACCTCCACCCCCGGAGTGGACTCCACCAGCGCCCGCACCAGCGAGGTCTTGCCTGCACCCGAGGGCGCCGACACCACGAACAGCGTGCCGCCGGGGCCGGGCCCGCTCACGGCCGTGTCATTGCCCCCCGGGTGACTCACGATCCTCCGTCCGTCTGCGCCAGTATTCGGGGGCCCGGTGCAGATGGGCCACCGCAATGATTTCGATGTAATCCGCCACCACTCTGTAAATCAGCCCGTAGGGGAAATGCCTCAGGCGGCACCGGCGCAACCCCTCGCCCAGTGGGTGCCAGGCCTCCGGCAACCGCTCAATACGCCTGCGGCAGGCCTCCACCTCGTCGAGAAAGCGTCGTCCAAGCCCTGGCTGTTCCTGCTCGTAGAAGGCAAAGGCCTCACGCAACTCGTCGGCGGCCGCCTCCGCCAATACGGCCTTCATCGGTCACGGAGTTCGGCAAGCACCTGTTCCAGCTCCACCCAGCCCATTTCGCCGGTGTCCAGCGCGGCCAGCCGCCGCCGGCACTCCTCCAGCCAGGCCGCATCGATGGCCTGATCGGGCTCGTCCAGGCTGGCCAGCAGCTCGTCCACCAGCCGCGCGCGGTCGGCCGCGGGCAGCCTGCGTGCCAGACGGGCGATTTGATCGGATACGGCGGACACGGCAGCTCCTCCCGCACAACGGCTCCCGGTCAGGGAGTATACCGTCACTCGATGTTCTGCACCTGCTCGCGGATCTGCTCCAGCAGCACCTTGAGTTCCACCGCGGCCTGGCTCACCTCGGCATCGATGGACTTGGAGCCCAGGGTGTTGGCCTCGCGGTTGAGTTCCTGCACCAGGAAGTCCAGGCGCCGGCCGGCGCTGCCGCCCCTGGCCAGGGTGCGCCGCACCTCGGCCAGATGCACGCCGAGGCGATCCAGTTCCTCGTCCACGTCGGCCTTCTGCGCGGTCAGCGCCAGCTCCTGCTCCAGCCGGCCGGGGTCGGCCTCCACCCCCAGCTCCCGCACCCGCTGGGCCAGCTTCTCGCGCCAGGCGGCCAGCACCTGCGGCAGGCGCTCGCGCACCTTGGCCACCACCTGCTCGATGGCCTGGCAGCGGGCCTCGATGACCTCGGCCAGCTTGGCCCCCTCCCGCTCGCGCATGGCCACCAGCTCGTCCAGGGCCTCGTCCAGCAGGGTCAGGGCCTCGTCCCGGAGCACCTCGTGGTCCAGCCGGGGCGGCTTGAGCACCCCGGGCCAGCGCAGCACGTCCATGGAGTTCACCGGCGCTGGGTTGTAGAGCAGCAGGTCCACCTCGCGGCTGGCCTTGGCGATGCGCTGGGCCAGATCCTTGTCCACCTCCAGCCCGGCGGCGCCGGCGGCGGGCTGGAAACGCACGGTCAGGTCCACCTTGCCCCGGGCCAGGCGCGCGCCCAGGCGCTCGCGCAGGGCGGGTTCGGCCGCACGCAGCTCCTCGGGCAGGCGCAGGGACAGGTCCAGGAAGCGGTGGTTGACGCTGCGCAGCTCCAGCACCAGCTCCCCCCAGGGGGCGCTGACCTCCCGGCGGGAGAAGGCGGTCATGCTCCGGATCATGGGCCGATGTCCTAAAGTTGGGCGACCGGGCGGCCGACTCACCCCGAAAGGTGCCGTCTGGATCACGCTGGGCCGTGGCGCCCAATGATACCCTGAACCGGCGTCGAAACCACGGCCGGCGGCGGCGCTGTGGTAATCTTGGCCCCACCTCCGCATGGTGCGACGGCCGCCCATGGCAACCAGTCCCTTGAAGACCGCACAGACCCAACTCCCCCCCGGCACCCGGCTGGAACACTACGTCATCGAGGAGGTCATCGGTGGCGGCGGCTTCAGCATCGTCTACCGCGCCCGCGACGAGCGGACCCGGGCGGCGGTGGTGATCAAGGAATACATGCCGGCCCGGCTCGCGGTGCGCGGGCCCAACCACTTCGTGGCGGCGGTGGACGAGGGCAGCGTGGAGCGCTTTGCCCAGGGCAAGCGGCTGTTCTTCCAGGAGGCCAGCACCCTGGCCACGCTCAAGCATCCCAACATCGTCAACGTGACCAACTTCTTCCGCGCCAACGGCACGGTGTACATGGTCATGGAGTACGAGGAGGGGGTGAACCTGCATGCTTATATAAAGAAGCACAAGCGCAACCTCAGCGAGACCTTCCTGCGCACCGTGTTCCTGCCCCTGCTGGACGGCCTGCGCACCATCCATTCCCAGGGGCTCCTGCACCTGGACATCAAGCCGGGCAACATCCACCTGCGCCCCGGCGGCAATCCGCTGCTGCTGGACTTCGGTGCGGTGCACGAGATGATGGCCACGCGCCAGTACCAGTCGAGCCAGGTGGTGACCCCCGGCTACTCGCCCATCGAGCAGCTCGATCCCGGCGGCTACGTGGGCCCGTGGACCGACATCTACGCCGTGGGCGCCACCATGCGCACCTGCATCGACGGCAAGACCCCGCCCTCGTCGGTGGACCGGCGCGAGCGCGACACCCTGCGCCCGGCGGCGCAGGCCTTCCGCAAGCGCTACTCGCACGAGCTGCTGGAGGCCATCGACTGGGCCATGGAGGTGGATCCCCTGCTGCGGCCGCAGCGGGTGGAGGCGCTCATCGAGGCCCTGGAGCGCCAGCCGTCCGAGCCGGCCGACCTGCAGCGCACCGGGGGCTGGTTCCGGAGGGTGTGAGGCATGGCCACCGTCAGCCTGGAATACGAGCTCTCCCGCACCAGCCGCCTGGGCAACCGCGAGGTGAACCAGGACCGGCTGGCGGTGCTGGAGCGCGACGGCATCCTGCTGCTGGTGCTGGGCGACGGCCTGGGCGGCAAGGAAGGCGGCGAGCTGGCCGCCGAGACCCTGGTGAAGATCGCCAGCGAGCGCTTCGAGCACGCGGCGCTGCCGGTGTCCAACCCGGAACAGTTCCTGTTCGTCACCCTCAAGCTGGCCCATGCCGCGGTGGTCAAGCTGGGCCTGCGTTCCGACCCGCCCATCCACCCCGCCACCACGGCGGTGCTTTGCCTGGTGCAGAACGGCACCGCCTGGTGGGCCCATGCCGGCGACAGCCGCTTCTATCTCTTCCGCAACGGCCTGTCGCTGTACCGCACCAGCGACCACTCCTACGTGGAGGAGCTGTATCAGCAGGGCCAGCTCTCGCTGGAGAACCGCCAGGACCACCCCATGCGCAGCTATCTCACCCAGTGCATCGGCCAGACCAAGAAGGAGCCGGAGCTGACGGTGAGCACCGGTGTGAAGCTGCAGGAGGACGACGTGCTGCTGCTGTGCTCCGATGGCCTGTGGGAGCCGCTGGACGATGCCCAGCTGGGTGCGGTGCTGTCGGAGCGGCCGCTGAAGGACTCGCTGGACAAGCTGGCCGAGCGCGCGGAGCAGAACGCCTACCCCTACAGTGACAACGTCTCCGCCATCGCCCTGCGGGTGGTGCGCCTGCGCAGCCGCGGCGAGCCGGCACCGGCGGCCAAGGCCCCGCCGCGCCCGCGGCCCGCCGACAGCCTGGACCGCGCCATCGACGAGATCGAGCGCGCCCTGGACGAGTACGGCCACGAGATGGACGAGGCCGGCGGCTCGGGCCCGGGCCGGTGATATAATCGCTCGCCTGCCATTCACCCGGAACAAGGATCGAATCCATGCGCCCCAGCGGACGCGCGCCCGACGAACTGCGCCCCATTCGTTTCACCCGCCGTTACACCCGCCACGCCGAGGGCTCGGTGCTGGTGGAGTTCGGCGACACCCGCGTCATCTGCACCGCCACCGTGGAGGCCAGGGTCCCCGGCTTCCTGCGCGACAGCGGCCAGGGCTGGGTCACCGCCGAGTACGGCATGCTGCCCCGCGCCACCGGCACCCGCACCGGGCGGGAGGCGGCACGCGGGCGCCAGGGCGGGCGCACCATGGAGATCCAGCGCCTCATCGGCCGCTCCCTGCGCGCGGCGGTGGATCTCACCCGCCTCGGCGAGCACACCATCACCCTGGACTGCGACGTGATCCAGGCCGACGGCGGCACCCGCACCGCCTCCATCACCGGCGGCTGGGTGGCCCTGGCCGATGCCGTGGCCCACATGCTGGAGCAGGGCATGATCACGGAAGACCCCATGCGCCACCAGGTGGCCTCGGTCTCGGTGGGGCTGTACCAGGGCACCCCGGTGCTGGACCTGGACTACGCCGAGGACTCGGCCTGCGACACCGACATGAACGTGGTCATGACCGACGCCGGCCACTACATCGAGATCCAGGGCACCGCCGAGGGCGAGCCCTTCGACGAGGCGGCGCTGCAGGCCATGCTGGCCCTGGCCCGCGGCGGTATCGCCCGGCTCATCGACAAGCAGCGCGCGGCGCTGGCGGAGCAGGACGGCGTCGCCGCATGAGGCGGGTGGTGCTGGCCAGCAACAACCCGGGCAAGGCGCGGGAGCTGGGCCAGCTCCTGGCCGGCAGCGGCCTGGAGGTGGTGCCCCAGTCGGCCCTCGGCGTGCCCGAGGCGGAGGAGACCGGGCTCACCTTCGTGGAAAACGCCATTCTCAAGGCCCGCAACGCCTGCGCCCACACCGGCCTGCCGGCCCTGGCCGACGACTCGGGCCTGGAGGTGGACGCCCTGCGCGGCGAGCCGGGCATCCACTCGGCGCGTTACGCCGGGCCCGGCGCCTCCGACGCCGACAACCTGCGCAAGCTGCTCGACGCCCTGGACGGGGTGCCGGAGGCCGGGCGCAGCGCCCGCTTCCAGTGCCTGCTGGTGCTCATGCGCCACGCCGCCGATCCGGTGCCCCTCATCTGCCAGGGGACCTGGGAGGGACGCATCGCCACCGCCCCCCGCGGGGAGAGCGGCTTCGGCTACGACCCGGTGTTCCTCGTGCCCGAGAAGGGCTGCACCGCGGCCGAGCTGCCGGCGGAGGAGAAGAACCGCCTCAGCCACCGCGGCCGTGCCATCACCTGCCTGCTGGAGCGGCTGCCGGAGGTGCACTTCCCGCCCGGGGCCGCCGCTACGCCGTGAACCCGCACCGCCTCGCCCGCCTGGTCCTGTGGCTGGCCGCCGCCGGCTGGACGGCGGCGCCGGCCCAGTCCACCCAGGAGGTGTACGACCGGTTCAAGGACCGGCTGCTGCAGGTGCGCATCATCGACACCGACTCCAACGCCCGCAGCGTCATCGGCTCCGGTTTCTACGTGGACGGCGCGGGCCACCTGATCACCAACTATCACGTGGTGTCGCGCGTGATCCTGCGCCCGGAGCAGTACCGGGCCGAGGTGGTGGGCGCGGAGGGCGGCGACCCGGCGCCGGCGCGGGTGCTGGCGGTGGACGTGGTCAACGACCTCGCGGTGCTGGCCACCGGCCGCCGCGATACGCCGCACCTGGCCGTGCGCACGAAGCCGGTGCGCAAGGGCACGCGCATGTACTCCCTGGGCAACCCCCACGACCTGGGCATGACCATCGTGGAGGGCACGTACAACGGCTACGTGGACGACAGCCTGCACCGGCGCATCCATCTCACCGGCTCCCTCAATCCGGGCATGAGCGGTGGCCCCACCATCAATGCCCGCGGCGAGGTGGTGGGCGTCAACGTGGCCACGGCCGGCAACCAGATCGGCTTCCTGGTGCCGGCGGAGTTCGTCAGGCGGCTCACCGCGGCGCTCCCGGAAACCCCGCCCGGCCCTGGCGCCCTGCTGGAGCAGGTGGGGCGGCAACTGCTGGCCAACCAGGAGACCATGACGCAGCGCCTGCTGGCCCGACCGCTGGCGACCAAGTCCCTGGGCCCGTACCGGGTGGCCGCGGCCATGGTGGAGGGGCTCAACTGCTGGGGCGACTCCGCCACCGAGCAGGAGCTCTACTACAGCGAGACCAGCTACGTCTGCGGCAGCAAGCACCAGATCTACGTGGGCAGCGGACTGCGCACCGGCACCGTGCGCTACCAGCACACCTTTCTCAAGGGGCGCGACATCGGCAGCCTGCACTTCTACGCCCTGTTCGAGCAGTACTTCTCCCGCCCCGACGCGCCGCGCGGCGGGCGCAAGGACGACGTGGGCCGCTACGACTGCCGCACCGGGTTCGTCACCGCCAACGGCATGCGGCTCAAGGCGGCCCTGTGCCTGCGGGCGTACAAGCGCTTCGCCGGGCTGTTCGACGCAGTGCTCAACGTCGCCACCCTCAACCGGCCCGACGCCGGCCTGCACAGCGTGCTCGCCCTGCGCGGCTTCAGCCGCGACAACATCCGCCGCCTGGCGGCCCGCTACCTGGAGGTGCTGGCGTGGAAAGAATGATCGTGGTGGAGGTCCTGGACCGCTTCGGCAAGGTGCGCCAGCGCCACCGCCTGCGGCACTTCCCCGCCACCATCGGGCGTGGCTACGACAACGACATCATCCTCGACGACCCCCACGTCTCGGCCCGGCACCTGAAGCTGGACTTCGACGCCGAGGGCCGGCTGTTCGCCCATGACCTGGACAGCGACAACGGCCTCTACGCGGTGGCGCCGCTCAAGCGCGTGGACAGCCTGTGGCTCAAGTCCGGGGGGCGCCTGCGCATCGGGCACACCGAGCTGCAGGTGTTCTTTCCCGATCACCCGGTGCCGGCGGCGGTGCTGGACCGCGCCAAGCCCGCGGCCGTGACCCTGTTCTTCTCCGCCTGGCCCGGGCTGCTCCTCACCTGGCTGGTGCTGGCCGGGGTCATGCTGGCCCGCCAGGTGCTGGAGCTGGAAGAAGAAGCGACCCTGGGCGAGCTGCTGCTGGAGATGGCGCCGGTGTTCGTGGGCCTGCTGGCCTGGACCGGCGCCTGGTCGGTGGCCAGCCGCGCGGTGACCCACCGCTTCTATTTCGCCCTGCACGGCAGCTTCGCCGGCGGTTTCCTGCTGGCCGACATGTTCACCCAGACCCTGGCCGAGTACGTGGAGTTCGCCCTCATGCTGGACGGGGCCGTCCTGTGGCTGGGCGGCGTCTCCGGCGTGGTGCTGCTGGCCCTGCTGCTCTACGGCCACCTGCGCTACGCCACCACCCTGCAGCGCCGGCGCGCGTGGCGCGTGGCCGGCGGGATCGCCCTGGCCGTGGCCCTGCTGTTCGCCGGCGGCCTGTGGGTCATCCACGACCAGGACCACCAGCGCCTGGCCTTCTCCCACTACCTCAAGCCGCCGCGCTTCGCGCTGGCGAGCCCGGTGGAGGTGGAGGAGTTTCTCGCCGCCGCCGCCACGCTGGCGCCCGGACCCGATGAAGACTGACGCCGCCGGCCCCGGACCCCGCTTCGCCGCCCCGCCGCCGCTGTCGCTGTACCTGCACCTGCCGTGGTGCGTGCGCAAGTGCCCCTACTGCGACTTCAACTCCCACCCGCTGCGGGACCAGGCACCCTGGGCCCGCTACGTGGACGCCCTGCTGGCCGACCTGGAGCACGAGCTGCCCCGGGTCTGGGGCCGGCGCGTGGGCACGGTGTTCCTGGGCGGCGGCACCCCCAGCCTGCTGCCCGCGGCGGAGCTGGCGCGGCTGCTGGACGGCGTGCGGGCCCGCCTGCCGCTCGCCCCCGGCGCCGAGATCACCCTGGAGGCCAACCCCGGCACCGCCGAGGCGGCGCGCTTCGCCGCCTTCCGCGCCGCCGGGGTCAACCGCCTGTCCATCGGCGTGCAGAGCCTCGACGATGCCATGCTCGGGGCCCTGGGCCGCATCCACGACGCGGCCCAGGCCCGGGCCGCGGTGGCCGCCGCGCGCGCGGCCGGCTTCGACAACATCAACCTGGACCTCATGTTCGGCCTGCCGGGACAGGATCACGCCGGCGCGCTGCGCGACCTGGAGGCAGCGCTGGCGCTGGCCCCGGAACACCTGTCCTGGTACCA
>JALUTW010000218.1 GCA_027021685.1 Chromatiales bacterium
GACCAGGACAGTCCACGTGCGCGTAGTGACGCTTCGCACTCTCGTACTCCACGTGCGCCGTCGCAATGGTGATGCCCCGCGCCTTCTCCTCCGGCGCCGAGTCAATCTGGTCGTAGGCCTTCGCCTCACCACCATACTTCTCGCCCATCACCTTCGTGATCGCCGCCGTCAGCGTCGTCTTCCCGTGATCCACGTGGCCAATCGTCCCCACGTTCACATGCGGCTTGGTGCGTTCGAATTTTTCCTTGGACACGGTCTTTACCCTCTGTCTTCTGTGCGCTCATCCCGCCCGGGGCGGGCCTGGTTGTTCAACAATCCTCAGGATGCCTTCTTGATGACTTCCTCGGCGATGCTCTCGGGGGCCGCGGCGTACTTCTCGAACTGCATGGTGTAGGTGGCGCGGCCCTGGGTCGCCGACCGCAGGTCGGTGGCGTAACCGAACATCTCCGCCAGCGGCACTTCGGCACGGATGATCTTGCCCGAGGGGCCATCGTCCATGCCCTGGATCACGCCGCGGCGGCGGTTGAGGTCGCCCACCACGTCGCCCATGTACTCCTCGGGCGTGATCACCTCCACCTTCATGATGGGCTCCAGCAGCACCGGGTCGGCCTTTTTGGCGCCCTCCTTGAAGCCCATGGAGCCGGCGATCTTGAACGCCATCTCCGAGGAGTCCACCTCGTGGTAGGAACCGTCGTACAGGGTGACCTTGACGTCCACCACCGGATACCCGGCCAGCACGCCGTTCTCCATCGCCTCCTGGATGCCCTTGTCCACCGCCGGGATGTACTCCTTGGGCACCACGCCGCCCACGATCTCGTTGACGAACTCGTAGCCCTTGCCCGGCTCCTGGGGCTCCAGCTTGAGGATGACGTGACCGTACTGGCCGCGGCCGCCGGTCTGGCGCACGAACTTGCCCTCGGCCTTCTCCACCGTCTTGCGGATGGTCTCGCGGTAGGCCACCTGCGGTGCGCCCACGTTGGCGTCCACCTTGAATTCGCGCTTGAGCCGGTCGACGATGATCTCCAGGTGCAGCTCGCCCATGCCGGAGATGATGGTCTGGCCCGACTCCTCGTCGGTATGGACCCGGAACGAGGGGTCTTCCTGCGCCAGCTTCTGCAGCGCCACGCCCATCTTCTCCTGGTCCGGCTTGGTCTTGGGCTCGATGGCCACCGAGATCACGGGCTCCGGGAACTCCATGCGCTCCAGGATGATGACATTGTCCGGGTCGCACAGGGTGTCGCCGGTGGTCACGTCCTTCAGGCCCACGGCGGCGGCGATGTCGCCGGCGCGGACCTCCTTGATTTCGTCACGGTGGTTGGCGTGCATCTGCACGATGCGGCCCACGCGCTCCTTCTTGCCCTTGACCGAGTTGTACACGGTGTCGCCCGAGTTGATGACCCCGGAATAGACCCGGAAGAAGGTCAGGGTGCCCACGAAGGGATCGGTGGCGATCTTGAACGCCAGGGCCGAGAACGGTTCGTCGTCGGAGGCCTTGCGCTCGGCCTCGGTCCCCTCGGCATCGTCCAGGTGACCCTTGACCGGCGGGATGTCCACCGGCGAGGGCAGGTAGTCGATGACGGCGTCCAGCATGGCCTGCACGCCCTTGTTCTTGAACGCCGAGCCGCACAGGCAGGGCACGATCTCGTTGGCCAGGGTGCGCATCCGCAGCCCCTTGCGGATCTCGTCCTCGGACAGATCACCGCCCTCGAGGTACTTGTCCATGAGTTCCTCGTCGGCCTCGGCCGCGGCCTCCACCATCTGCTCGCGCAGGGCCTGGGCCTGGTCCCTGAGCGCATCCGGGATCTCGCCCAGCTCGTAGGTGGCGCCCATGTCGGCCTCGTTCCAGTGGATGGCCTTCATCCGCACCAGGTCGATGACGCCCTCGAAGTTCTCCTCGGCGCCCATGTTGAGCTGGATGGGCACGGGGTTGGCGCCCAGG
Source organism: Chromatiales bacterium (assembly GCA_027021685.1). Taxonomy (GTDB): domain Bacteria; phylum Pseudomonadota; class Gammaproteobacteria; order CAMYNG01; family CAMYNG01; genus JALUTW01. The sequence goes on from JALUTW010000218.1 coordinate 1,940, forward strand.
CGATCCTTGATCTGCTCCACCACGCGCAGGAAGTCGGCACCGGCCCGGTCCATCTTGTTGACGAAGGCGATGCGCGGCACGCCGTATTTGTTGGCCTGGCGCCACACCGTCTCGGACTGGGGCTCGACGCCGCCCACCGCGCAGAATACGGCCACCGCGCCGTCGAGCACGCGCAGCGAGCGCTCTACCTCGATGGTGAAGTCCACGTGGCCCGGGGTGTCGATGATGTTGATGCGGTGCTCGGGGTACTGCTGGTCCATGCCGCGCCAGAAGCAGGTGGTGGCGGCGGAGGTGATGGTGATGCCCCGCTCCTGCTCCTGCTCCATCCAGTCCATGGTCGCGGCACCGTCGTGCACCTCGCCGATCTTGTGCGAGATGCCGGTGTAGAACAGCACGCGCTCGGTGGTCGTGGTCTTGCCCGCGTCGATGTGGGCCATGATCCCGATGTTCCGGTAGCGCTCGATGGGTGTCTTGCGTGCCACGGCTGCAGCCTCGTCAGTGTTCCTGGGGTTCCGTTACCACCGGTAGTGGGCGAAGGCCTTGTTGGCCTCGGCCATGCGGTGGGTGTCTTCGCGCTTCTTCACGGCCGCGCCGCGGTTCTCCGCCGCGTCCATGATCTCGTGGGCCAGGCGCAGGCGCATGCCCTTCTCGGAGCGGGCGCGGGCGGCGTCCACCAGCCAGCGCATGGCCAGGGTGTTGCGGCGCTCGGGACGAACCTCCACCGGCACCTGGTAGGTGGCGCCGCCCACCCGGCGGGACTTGACCTCCACCACCGGGCGCACGTTGTCCAGGGCCTGTTCCAGCACGCTCACGGCATCGCCCTTGCCCTTCTCGGTCACCACGTCCAGGGCGCCGTAGACGATCTTCTCGGCCACGGACTTCTTGCCGTTCATCATCACCATGTTGATGAACTTGGCCAGCATCTGCGACCCGTACTTGGGGTCGGGCATCACCGGGCGCTTCGCTGCAACACGTCGTCTCGCCATCTCCGCTACACCATTATTTATGTATCGTTGGAGGGCTTATTTCCACACGATTATTAAGACTTAGGCCGCTTGGCGCCATACTTGGAGCGCCCCTGGCGGCGGTCGTTGACGCCGGCGGTGTCCAGGGTGCCGCGCACCACGTGGTAGCGCACGCCGGGCAGGTCCTTCACACGCCCGCCACGGATGAGAACGACGGAGTGTTCCTGCAGGTTGTGGCCCTCTCCGCCGATGTAAGTGGTCACTTCATACCCGTTGGTGAGACGCACGCGGGCCACCTTGCGCAGCGCCGAGTTGGGCTTCTTGGGCGTCGTGGTGTAGACGCGCGTGCACACCCCCCGCTTCTGGGGGCAGGCCTCCAGGGCCGGCACGTTGCTCTTTTCTTTCTTCCGCTTGCGCGGCTTGCGCACCAACTGGTTGATCGTCGCCATAGCCTGTTTTCCAATCCGAAAATAAACGACAGGCCGGCTTCCACCGACCTGTCGCAAGGCGCGAAATTGTAGGAACCCGGACCCTCCGTGTCAACACTCGGAGGGCCCCAGGGTCCTGTTGCACGGGAAAAAATCCGGCCCCGGCCGTCCCCCGGGGGCCCGGCGCCCGCCCGGCGGGCCGGCCCCGGCCGGATCAGCCCTCGTCCACCGGGCTGGCGGCGTCTTCCCCGGTCCCGGCGGCGATGGCCCGGGCCTCGGCCGCCAGGGCCGCCTCCGGCGAGAGCTCCTCCTGGCGGCGGCGCCGGCGGTCGGCATGGTAGGCCAGGCCGGTGCCGGCCGGGATCAGGCGGCCCACGATGACGTTTTCCTTGAGCCCGCGCAGGTCGTCCACCTTGCCGGTGACCGCCGCCTCGGTGAGCACCCGGGTGGTCTCCTGGAAGGAAGCCGCCGAGACGAAGGACTCGGTGGCCAGGGAGGCCTTGGTGATGCCCAGCAGCAGCGGCGCCCACTGGGCCGGCTGCTTGCCCTCGGCCTCCAGGCGCTCGTTGGTCTCCAGCACCCGGGCCCGGTCGATCTGCTCCCCGCGCAGGAAGCGGGAGTCGCCGGGATCGGTGATCTCCACCTTGCGCAACATCTGGCGCACGATGACCTCGATGTGCTTGTCGTTGATGCGCACGCCCTGGAGCCGGTAGACGTCCTGCACCTCGTTGACGATGTAGCGGGCCAGGGCCTCGACCCCCAGCAGGCGCAGGATGTCGTGCGGATCCAGCTCACCCTCGGCGATGATCTCGCCCTTCTCCACGTGCTCGCCCTCGAAGGCGGTGATGTGGCGCCACTTGGGGATGAGCTCCTCGTGAGGCTCGCCCTCGGCCGGGGTGATGATGAGGCGCTGCTTGCCCTTGGTCTCCTTGCCGAAGCTGACGGTGCCCGAGATCTCGGCCAGAATGGCCGCCTCCTTGGGCTTGCGGGCCTCGAACAGGTCGGCCACCCGGGGCAGACCACCGGTGATGTCGCGGGTCTTGGACGACTCCTGCGGGATGCGGGCGACGACGTCGCCCACGCCCACCTCGGCCCCGTCGGGATGCACGATGATGGCCCCGGCAGGCAGGATGTAGTGGGCCGGCATCTCGGTCCCGGCGATGCACAGGTCCTTGCCCTTGCTGTCCACCAGCTTGACCATGGGCCGCATGTCCTTGGCGGCGCCGCTGCGCTGCTTGGGATCGATGACCACCAGCGAGGTCAGCCCGGTGACCTCGTCCACCTGGGAGGTCACGGTGAGTCCGTCCACCACGTCCACGAACTTGACCCGGCCCGCCACCTCGGTCACCACCGGGTGGGTGTGCGGGTCCCAGGTGGCCAGGGTCTGGCCGGCCTCCACGTGATCGTTGTCCTTGACCGTGAGGACCGCACCGTAGGGGACCTTGTAGCGCTCGCGCTCGCGGTGATTCTCGTCCAGCACCGTGATCTCGCCCGAGCGGGACACCGCCACGTAGTGGCCGTCGCGGTGCTGCACCACCTTGATGTTGTGCAGGCGCACGGTGCCGGTGGTCTTGATGGTGATGTTGTTGACGGCCGCCGCCCGGCTCGCCGCACCGCCGATGTGGAAGGTGCGCATGGTGAGCTGGGTGCCCGGCTCGCCGATGGACTGGGCGGCGATGACGCCCACCGCCTCGCCCACGTTGACCTTGTGGCCGCGCGCCAGGTCGCGACCATAGCAGGCGGCGCAGACCCCGTAGCGGGTGGCGCAGGTGATGGGCGAGCGCACCTTGAGGTGGTCCACGCCCAGCTCCTCCAGTTTTTCCACCCACTTCTCGTCCAGCAGCGTGCCGCGCGGAATGACCACCTTGCCGTTGCCGGGATCGGTCACGTCCTCGGCGGTGACCCGGCCCAGCACGCGCTCGCGCAGCGGCTCCACCACGTCGCCGCCCTCGATGAGGCTGGACATGGTCAGGCCGTCCCCGGTGCCGCAGTCCTCCTCGGTCACCACCAGGTCCTGGGACACGTCCACCAGGCGCCGGGTCAGGTAGCCCGAGTTGGCCGTCTTGAGCGCCGTGTCGGCCAGGCCCTTGCGGGCGCCGTGGGTGGAGATGAAGTACTGCAGCACCGACAGCCCCTCGCGGAAGTTGGCGGTGATGGGGGTCTCGATGATGGACCCGTCGGGCTTGGCCATGAGGCCGCGCATTCCGGCGAGCTGCCGGATCTGGGCCGCCGAGCCACGGGCGCCGGAGTCGGCCATCATGAAGATGGAGTTGAACGACGGCACCTTGACCGTGTTGCCCTCGCGGTCCACCACCTCCTCGGTGCCCAGCTTGTCCATCATCGCCCGGGCCACCTCGTCGTTGGTGTGGGACCAGATGTCCACCACCTTGTTGTAACGCTCGCCGTTGGTGAGCAGGCCGCCGGTGTACTGGGCCTGGATCTCCTTCACCTTCTCCTCGGCCTCGGCCAGGATCGCGGCCTTCTCCTCGGGGATGACCATGTCGTCCACGCCGAAGGAGACGCCGGCGCGGGTCGAGTAGTGGAAGCCGGTGTACATGAGCTTGTCGGCGAAGATGACCGTTGCCTTCAGGCCCAGCTTCCGGTAGCAGACGTTGATGAGCCGGGAGATGGCCTTCTTGTTGAGGTCCTGGTTGACCAGCTCGAAGGGCATGCCCTCCGGCACGATCTCCCACAGCAGGGCACGGCCCACGGTGGTGTCCTGCATGGACACGGTCTCGTCGCGGTTGCCCTCGTCGTCGAAGCTCACCTCGCGGATGCGCACCTTGACCCTGGCCTGCAGGTGCACGGCCCCGGTGGTGTAGGCCCGGTGTACCTCGGTCACGTCGGCGAACACCATGCCCTCGCCCTTGGCATTGATGCGCTCGCGCGTCATCCAGTACAGGCCCAGCACCACGTCCTGGGACGGCACGATGATGGGCTCACCGTTGGCCGGCGACAGGATGTTGTTGGTGGACATCATCAGGGCCCGCGCCTCGAGCTGGGCCTCCAGCGACAGCGGCACGTGGACCGCCATCTGGTCGCCGTCGAAGTCGGCGTTGAAGGCCGTGCACACCAGCGGATGCAGCTGGATGGCCTTGCCCTCGATGAGCACCGGCTCGAAGGCCTGGATGCCCAGGCGGTGCAGCGTGGGCGCGCGGTTGAGCAGCACCGGGTGCTCGCGGATCACCTCCTCGAGGATGTCCCAGACCTCCGGCCCCTCCTTCTCCACCAGCTTCTTGGCCGCCTTGATGGTGGTGGCGATGCCGCGGCGCTCCAGCTTGCTGAAGATGAAGGGCTTGAACAGCTCCAGCGCCATCTTCTTGGGCAGGCCGCACTGGTGCAGCTTGAGCGTCGGGCCCACCACGATGACCGAGCGGCCCGAGTAGTCCACGCGCTTGCCCAGCAGGTTCTGGCGGAAACGGCCCTGCTTGCCCTTGATCATGTCCGCCAGCGACTTGAGCGGGCGGCGGTTGGAACCGGTGATGGCACGGCCGCGGCGGCCGTTGTCCAGCAGGGCGTCCACCGCCTCCTGCAGCATGCGCTTCTCGTTGCGCACGATGATGTCGGGTGCGTTGAGGTCCAGCAGCCGCTTGAGGCGGTTGTTGCGGTTGATCACCCGCCGGTAGAGATCGTTGAGGTCGGAAGTGGCGAAGCGCCCGCCCTCCAGCGGCACCAGCGGGCGCAGCTCCGGCGGCAGCACCGGCAGCACCGTGAGCACCATCCATTCGGGCCGGTTGCCCGACTCGATGAAGGCCTCCACCAGTTTCAGCCGCTTGCCCAGCTTCTTGAGCTTGGTCTCGGAGTTGGTGTTCTCGATGTCCTCCCGCAGCTGCATGCGCTCGCGCTCCAGGTCGATGCTGGCGAGGAGGGCATGGATGGCCTCGGCCCCCATGCGGGCGTCGAACTCGTCACCGTACTCCTCGATGGCCTCGAGATAGGCCTCGTCGGAGAGGAGCTGGCCGCGCTCCAGCGAGGTCATGCCGGGATCGATGACCACGAAGGCCTCGAAGTACAGCACCCGCTCGATGTCGCGCAGGGTCATGTCCAGCAGCAGGCCCATGCGCGAGGGCAGGGACTTGAGGAACCAGATGTGGGCCACCGGGCTGGCCAGCTCGATGTGGCCCATGCGCTCGCGGCGCACCTTGGCCAGGGTGACCTCCACGCCGCACTTCTCGCAGATCACGCCCCGGTGCTTGAGCCGCTTGTACTTGCCGCACAGGCACTCGTAGTCCTTCACCGGGCCGAAGATCTTGGCGCAGAACAGGCCGTCCCGCTCCGGCTTGAAGGTGCGGTAGTTGATGGTCTCCGGCTTCTTGACCTCGCCGTAGGACCAGGACCGGATCTTCTCCGGGGACGCCAGCCCGATGCGGATGGCATCGAAGTCGTCCACCTGGCCCTGTTGCTTGAGAATTCTCAGTAGGTCTTTCACGTCGCCACTCCTTAAAAAAGGGGCTGGGGACTGGCCGCTGGCCGCTGGGAAACCCGCGGCCGGCCTAGTCCTGCTGTTCCAGTTCGATGTCGATGCCCAGCGAGCGGATCTCCTTCAGCAGCACGTTGAAGGACTCCGGCATCCCGGCCTCCATGGTGTGATTGCCGTCCACGATGTTCTTGTACATCTTGGTCCGGCCGTTCACGTCGTCCGACTTCACGGTCAGCATCTCCTGCAGCGTGTAGGCCGCGCCGTAGGCCTCCAGTGCCCACACCTCCATCTCGCCGAAACGCTGGCCGCCGAACTGGGCCTTGCCGCCCAGGGGCTGCTGGGTGACCAGGCTGTAGGGGCCGGTGGAGCGGGCATGCATCTTGTCATCCACCAGGTGGTTGAGCTTGAGCATGTACATGTAGCCCACGGTGACCGGGCGGTCGAAGGGATCGCCGGTGCGGCCGTCGTAAAGCGTGGTCTGGCCCGAACGCGGCAGGCCGGCCAGCTCCAGCAGGCGCTTGATCTCGTCCTCGTGGATGCCGTCGAACACCGGCGTCGCCATGGGCACGCCGTCGCGCAGGTTCTCGGCCAGTTCCAGGATCTCCTCGTCGCTCAGTGACTTGAGATCCTCCTTGCGTCCCTCGGTCTTGTTGTAGATCTGGTCGAGGAAGCGCCGGATCTCCTCCACCTTGCGGTGCTCGTCCAGCATCTGGCCGATCTTGCGGCCCAGGCCCTTGGCTGCCCATCCCAGGTGGGTCTCCAGCACCTGGCCCACGTTCATGCGCGAGGGCACACCCAGGGGATTGAGCACGATGTCCACCGGGGTGCCGTCCTCCATGTACGGCATGTCCTCCACCGGGACGATCATGGAGATCACGCCCTTGTTGCCGTGGCGGCCGGCCATCTTGTCGCCGGGCTGGATACGCCGCTTCACCGCCAGGTAGACCTTGACCATCTTGAGCACGCCCGGGGCCAGGTCGTCACCGGAGGTCAGCTTGCGCTTCTTCTCCTCCAGGCGCTCGTCGAACTCGCGCCGCAGCTGCTTGATCTGCTCGGCGATGGCCTCGAGCTGGGCATTGGCCTCGTCGTTGCGCAGGCGGATCTCGAACCACTTGTCGCGCGGCACCTCGGCCAGGTAGCCCTTGGTCAGCTTGGTACCGGCCTTGAGCTTGTTGGGCCCGCCCTCGGCGACCTTGCCCAGCAGCATGCGCTCGACACGCTCGAAGGCGTCGTCCTCCATGATGCGGAGCTGGTCGTTGAAGTCCTTGCGCACCCGCTCCAGCTCCATCTCCTCGATGGCCTTGGCGCGGGAGTCCTTCTCCAGCCCGTCGCGGGTGAAGACCTGGACGTCGATGACGGTGCCGTTCATGCCCGAGGGCACGCGCAGCGAGGTGTCCTTCACGTCCGAGGCCTTCTCACCGAAGATGGCCCGCAGCAGCTTCTCCTCGGGCGTGAGCTGGGTCTCGCCCTTGGGCGTGACCTTGCCCACCAGGATGTCGCCGGACTTGACCTCGGCCCCGATGTACACGATGCCGGCCTCGTCCAGCTTGGCCAGGGCCGCCTCGCCCACGTTGGGGATGTCGCCGGTGATCTCCTCCGGGCCCAGCTTGGTGTCGCGGGCCACGCAGGTGAGCTCCTCGATGTGGATGGTGGTGTAGCGGTCCTCCTGCACCACCCGCTCGGAGATGAGGATGGAGTCCTCGAAGTTGTATCCGTTCCAGGGCATGAAGGCCACCAGCATGTTCTGGCCCAGGGCCAGCTCGCCCATGTCGGTGGACGGCCCGTCGGCCAGCACGTCGCCGCGGGCGATGACATCGCCCGGCTTGACCAGCGGCCGCTGGTTGATGCACGTATTCTGGTTGGACCGGGTGTACTTGATCAGGTTGTAGATGTCCACGCCCGACTCGCCGGCGGCGGTCTCGTCGTCGTTGACGCGCACCACGATGCGCCCGGCGTCCACCGAGTCCACCACCCCGCCGCGGCGGGCGATGACGGTCACCCCCGAGTCCACCGCCACGGTGCGCTCCATGCCGGTGCCCACCAGGGGCTTCTCCGCCTGCAGCGTGGGCACGGCCTGGCGCTGCATGTTGGAGCCCATGAGGGCACGGTTGGCGTCGTCGTGCTCCAGAAACGGGATCAGGGACGCCGCCACCGAGACGATCTGCTTGGGCGAGACGTCCATGTAGTCCACCTTGTCCGGCTCGGCCATGGTGAACTCGTTCTGGTGCCGGCACGGCACCAGCTCGTCGGTGAGGCGGCCGCGGCTGTCCACGGTGGCGTTGGCCTGGGCGATGACGAACTCGCCCTCGTCGATGGCCGAGAGGTACTCGATCTCGTCGGTGACCTTGCCGTTCTTGACCTTGCGATAGGGCGTCTCCAGGAAGCCGTACTCGTTGGTCCGGGCATAGACCGCGAGCGAATTGATGAGCCCGATGTTGGGCCCTTCCGGTGTCTCGATGGGGCAGACCCGGCCGTAGTGGGTGGGGTGCACGTCGCGCACCTCGAAGCCGGCGCGCTCGCGGGTCAGGCCGCCCGGCCCCAGGGCGGAGACGCGCCGCTTGTGGGTCACCTCCGACAGCGGGTTGTTCTGGTCCATGAACTGGGACAGCTGCGAGGAGCCGAAGAACTCCTTCACCGCCGCCGACACCGGCTTGGCGTTGATGAGCTCCTGCGGCATGAGGTTCTCCGACTCGGCCAGCGACAGGCGCTCCTTGACCGCGCGCTCCACCCGCACCAGTCCGACCCGGAACTGGTTCTCCGCCATCTCGCCCACGGAGCGGATGCGGCGGTTGCCCAGGTGATCGATGTCGTCCACGGTGCCGTGGCCGTTGCGGATGTCGATGAGCACCTTGAGGACGTCGAGGATGTCCTCCCTGGAGAGTACGCCCGGACCGGTGACCTCCTTGCGCCCCACGCGGCGGTTGAACTTCATGCGGCCCACCGCGGACAGGTCGTAGCGGTCCTCGCTGAAGAACAGGTTCTTGAACAGGTTCTCGGCGGCCTCCTTGGTGGGCGGCTCGCCCGGGCGCATCATGCGGTAGATCTCCACCTGGGCCTCGAGCTGGGTCGTGGTGGGATCGATGCGCAGGGTGTCGGAGATGTACGGCCCGTGGTCCAGGTCATTGGTGAAGATGCACTGGAACTCCTTGACCCCGGCGTCGCGCATGCGCACCAGCAGGTCCTCGGTGATCTCGTCGTTGGCCTGGGCGATGAGCTCGCCGGTCTCCTTGTTGACGATGTCATGGGCCAGGACCTTGCCCACCACGTAGTCCTCGGGCACGTCCAGGGACTTGACCCCGAGCTCTTCGAGCTGCCTGGTGTGGCGGGCGGTGATGCGGCGCCCCTCCTCGACGATGAGCTTGCCCTTGGCCTTGATGTCGAAGGTGGCGGTCTCGCCGCGCAGACGCTCCGGCACCAGGGTCATGGTGATCCCTTCCTTGCCGAACTTGAAGTCGATCTTCTCGAAGAAGATGTCCAGCATTTCTTCCGTGGTCAGGCCCAGGGCACGCAGCAGCACCGTCACCGGCAGCTTGCGCCGGCGG
>JALUTW010000219.1 GCA_027021685.1 Chromatiales bacterium
TGCCGGTGTCGTCCCCACCCAATTTCCTCCTTTGAACGCCTGACGTCCCATGTCCCAGCCATGCCCCCCGGCATCCTAAGCGAGCCCGCCTGGCGCCCCCACCGCCGCCTGTGCCGGGGCTGCCTGCCGCCGGAGGTGGCGGCCTGGCTGCTGGACTCCGGCTCGCTCACCCACCGCCTGCGCCGGCGCTGTCCCGGCGACTTCCGGGTGGAGGTGGTGCGCCAGGGCCGCGCGGTGTCGGCGTACAACGAGCGCGAGCGGCTGGGTCTGCGCCGGGCCGTCCGGGTGCTGGTGCGCGAGGTGTTTCTCTACTGCGGCGACACCCCGTGGGTGTTCGCGCGCACCGTGATCCCGCCCCGGACCCTGCGCGGCCGGGCCCGCTACCTGGCGCGCCTGGGCAGTCGTCCCCTGGGCGCGGCCCTGTTCGCCGATCCCACCATGGAGCGGGGCGAGCTGGAGGTGTGCTGCGTGCGCCGGGGCGAGGCCCTGCACGCCGCCGCCAGCGCGCGCCTGCGCCGCGCCCCCGACTGCATCTGGGGCCGGCGCTCGGTGTTCTACATCGGCGGCCGGCCGCTGCTGGTGGCGGAGCTTTTTCTGCCGCCGCTGCTCGCTTCGGGGTAGAATGATCGTCCATGTCCGTACCGCAGCAAGCGTTCTCCGGGCATGGCGGCGGCGCCGGCCGCGCCAGGCAGCGCCTGGTGGAGTATGCGCTGCTCATGCGGCTGCACCGGCCCATCGGGATCTTCCTCCTCCTGTGGCCCACGCTGTGGGCGCTGTGGCTGGCCGGCGACGGCCATCCGCGCTGGGACCTCGTCCTCATCTTCATCGCCGGCGTGGTGCTCATGCGCTCGGCCGGCTGCGTCATCAACGACTACGCCGACCGCGACTTCGACCGCCACGTGGCCCGCACCCGCGACCGGCCCCTGACCGCCGGCCGGGTGAGCCCGCGCGAGGCCCTGGCCCTGTTCACCGTGCTGGTGCTGGCCGCCTTCGGCCTGGTGCTCCTGCTCAACCGGCTGACCCAGGTCCTGGCGGTGGCGGCGCTGGCGCTGGCGGTGGTCTATCCCTTCATGAAGCGCATCACCCACCTGCCGCAGGTGGTGCTGGGCGCGGCCTTCGCCATGTCCGTGCCCATGGCCTTCGCCGCCCAGACCGGCGAGGTGCCGCGCCTGGCGTGGCTGCTCTACGTCACCACGCTGGTGTGGACGGTGGCCTACGACACCCTCTATGCCATGGCCGACCGCGAGGACGATCTGCGCATCGGCATCAAGTCCACCGCCATTCTGTTCGGCGAAGCCGACCGCCTCATCGTGGGCCTGCTGCAGGCCATGGTCATCGCCGGCCTCTACCTGGTGGGCCGGCAGGCGGCGCTGGGCTGGATCTACGGCCTCGGTCTGGTGGCGGCGGCGGTGTTGTTCGGCTGGCAGCAGTTTCTCGTCCGCCGGCGGGAGCCGGCCGCGTGCTTCGAGGCCTTTCTCAACAACAACTGGGTGGGGGCGGCGGTGTTCGCCGGGCTGGTGCTGGAGTACCTCGCCGGCCGCTGGTGAGCCGGTCAAGTGCCGGCGGCCCCTGCCGATAAGGGCAAGTGCATGTCAGAAAAGAGGAAAATGCCCTGTTCTTCCTGAAGCGCAAGACCCCGGCGGGCGGGGGCTGGACCGCGGTGGCGGCGGACGCCGGCGGCGTGGCCGTGGCCGCCGCCAGCCGCGATCCCGGCCAGACGCCGCAGCTCAAGGCCTGCGGCCAGGCCCCCGACGCCGCCGCCCTGGGGGCGCTGGTGGCCGAGCACCGGCTGGCGGGCACCCGTGCCGTGGCCGTGCTGCCGCCCGAGGCCTACTCGCTGCATCTGCTGGAACGGCCCCAGGTGCCCGATGCCGAGCTGCGCCAGGCGGTGCGCTGGAAGGTGAAGGACCTGCTGGACTATCCCCTGGAGGAGGCGGTGGTGGACGCCTTCCCGGTGCCGGGCAACCCGGCCCGCGGCCGCCAGGACATGGTGTACGTGGTGGCGGCGCGGCGCGAGCGGGTGCAGGCGGAGGTGGCACGCCTGGAGGCGGCCCGGCTCAGGCCGGCGGTGGTGGACATCGCGGAGCTGGCGCAGCGCAACCTGGCCGCCCTGCAGCCGGAGGACGCCGGCGGCGTGGCCGTGCTGCACCTGGGCCCGGGGGAGGGCCTGCTCACGGTGAGCCGCGAGGGGGTGCTCTACCTGGCCCGGCGCCTGGAGCTGGGCCTGGGCGAGCTGGGCGGTGCCGGCGGCGGGCTGGAGGGCCCCCTGGGGGGCACGGTGGAAGGGGACGGGCCCGCGCTGGAGCTGGAAGGCTTCGACCAGGCGCAGCGCCAGGCCATGGACACCGTGGCGCTGGAGGTGCAGCGCTCCCTGGACTACTACGAGAGCCATTTCGGCCAGCCACCGGCCACCGCCCTGGTGGTGGCCCCGCTGGCACAGCCGCTGCCGGGCTTCGTGGAGCACCTGGAAGCGAGCCTCGCGGTGCGGGTGCGCCAGGCGGAGCTCTCCGACCTGGTGGACGCGCCGGGCCCGCTGGCACCGGCGGTCCAGGCCCGGTGCTGGTTCGCCCTGGGTGCGGCCCTGCGCCAAACCGGTTCATGAAATGGGCCCGGAAATTGCATCTGCCCGGTAAAACCATGGATCAACAACAACCTGCGGGCAATTTCTCCACATGACCTCGGCCCTGGTACAGGAAATCAACCTGCTGCAGGACGACCTGCGGCCTGCCGCCGACTGGCTCTCCGGCCGGCGGGCGGGGCTCGTGCTGGCCGTCCTGGCGGTGCTGGCCGTGCTCTATAGTGCATTGAATTTCATGGATTTCCTGGCGTCACGCGCGGCCCTGGAGCAGGCCCGGGCGGAGCTGGCGCGGCTGGACCAGGCGCTGGCGGATGCCCGGGTGAAGTATCCGCCCCAGGCCCGGGACGCCCATCTGGCCGAACGCGTGGCCCGGCTGGCCCAGGAGGTGGCCCACAAGCGACGGGTTCTTGACACGCTCAGCGGGCGCACCTTCGGCAACACCCGGGGATTCGCCGGACATCTGGCGGGTCTGGCGCGCCAGCGGCTGGAGGGTGTCTGGCTCACGGGCGTGGCCATCCGGCGCGGCGGCACGGAGATCTCGCTCACCGGTGCGAGCCTGGACCCGGAGCTGGTGCCGCGCCTGCTGCAGCGGCTGTCCCGGGAGCAGGCCTTCGCCGGGACCGAGTTTCGCCGGTTCCTCATGGAGCGCAGCGAGGAACTCAAGGGCGCGGTGCGGTTCCGGCTCACCACCCGCGGGGAGGGGGTGTCGTGAAGCGGCGGCTGGCAGAGCTCGCCAAGCGGTTCGAGGCCCTGGATCGCTCCCGGCGCCTGATGTTGCTGGTGGCCGCGGCCGTCGTTCTGGTGGCGGGAGTGCGGCTGGGGGTGGCCGATCCCCTCGCGGCGGCGGCCCGCGGCGCCCGCGACGAGGCCCGCGAGCTGCAGAAGCAGATCGCCGAGCGGCGTGGCAGGCTGGCCGCCATCAAGGCGCGCCACGAGACCGATCCCAACCGCAAGGAGCGCCAACAGCTGGCCCGCCTGGAGCAGGAGGCCGGGCGCCTGGATGCCCGCCTGCGCGAGCGCATGCGCGGGCTCATCGAGCCGCGGGACATGGCGCGGGTGCTGGAGGACGTGCTGGTGCGCCGCACCCGCCTGCGGCTGGAGGCGGTGCGCTCGCTGCCGCCCCAGCCCCTCATCGAGCCGGCACCGGCGGAGTCCGGGGCCGCGGTGGCCGAGACCGACACGGTGGCGGAGAAGGAGACCGCACCCAAACCCGCCGCCGGGGTGTGGCGCCACGGGCTGCAGATCGTGTTCCACGGGACCTACCTGGATACCCTGGCCTACCTGCGGGAGCTGGAACGGCTGCAGTGGGAGTTCTACTGGGACGGGGTGGAACTGGAGGTGGAGGAGTACCCGCGGGCGCGGGTGACCATCACCGTGCACACCCTGAGCCTGGAGGAGGGCTGGATCGGTGTCTAGAACGCTGGCGGTGTTCCTGTTGTTCATGACGCTGGGGACGGTGCCGGCCCTGGCCCTGGACGATCCCACCCGGCCGCCGGGGCTGCGTCCGCCGCCTGCGTCCGCCGGTGCGGCCGGAGGGGTGCGCCGCGCGCGCTGGGTGCTGCAGTCCACCCTCATCTCCCCCGAGCGGCGCCTGGCCATCGTCAACCGGCGCACGGTGGCCGTGGGCGGGCGCATCAACGGCGCCCGGGTGGTGGCCATCCTGCCCGCCAGCGTGGTGCTGGAGCACAAGGGGCGCCGCATCCAGCTTCACATGGGCCGCAGCGCGCGCGTGCACAAGCGCGCCAGCGCCCCGGTGCAGGGAGGCGGGCAGCCATGATTCCGTTGCGACCGGCCTTCGTGCCCGCCTTCGGGCTGGTCCTGGTCCTGGCGGGCTGCGCCACCGGCGACCAGGTGCGCGACACCAGCCTCATCGACGCGGCCCTGGCCGAGGCCCTGGAACAGTCCGCGCCGCCCGCCGCCGCGGACGGGCCGGCGGCGGCCGACATCAACGAGGCCCTGCTGCCGCCGGTGCGCCTGGGGGCGCCCCCGGCCCCGGCCGCGGAGGTGGAGCCGCACTTCGACCTCAAGGTGGATCGCGCCCCCGCGCGGCAGTTCTTCATGCAGCTGGTGGAGGGCACCCCCTACAACATCGTGGTCCATCCCAAGGTGCGGGGGCGCATCTCGCTGGAACTCAAGAACGTGACCGTGCCCGAGGTGATGGAGACGGTGCGCAGCGTCTACGGCTACGACTTCGAACGCCACGGCCGCAACTATCACGTGTTTCCCAACGTGATGCGCACCCGCATCTTCCGCATCAACTACCTGGACGTGAAGCGCACCGGCCGCTCCGAGATCCGGGTCTCCTCCGGCCAGGTGAGCCAGAACGTGGCCCCGGGCACGTCCTCGGTCGGCACCGGCACCGCGGCGGTGGCGGGGACCGCGACAGGGACCGGCACCTCGCGCCGGGCGCTCACCGCCAGCCGGCTGGAGACCGAGACCGAGTCCGATTTCTGGCGCGAGCTGCGCCAGGCGCTCACCGCCATCGTCGGCCAGGGCGACGGCCGCAGCGTGGTGGTGAGCCCGCAGTCGGGCCTGGTGGTGGTGCGCGCGCTCACCTCGGAGCTGCGCGCGGTGGAGGACTACCTCAGGGCGACGCAGAAGATCGTCCAGCGCCAGGTGATCCTGGAGGCCAAGATCCTGGAGGTGGAGCTGCGCGACGGCTTCCAGTCGGGGATCAACTGGGCCGGGCTCGTCGGCAACGCCACCGACAATGCAATCATCGGCCAGACCGGCGGCGGCTCCATCTTCGACAGCGGCACCAGCATCATCGGCGGCAACACCGGCGATCTCAATCCCGGTTCGCCGACGCCGGTGAGCGGCACCAACGTCTCGGCCTTCGGCGGCGTGTTCACCATGGCGCTCAACATCGCCGGCGACTTCACCGCCTTCATCGAGCTGCTCAAGACCCAGGGCGACGTGCAGGTGCTGTCGAGCCCGCGCATCTCCACCGTCAACAACCAGAAGGCGGTGATCAAGGTGGGCACCGACGAGTTTTTCGTCACCGACGTGCAGACCTCCACCATCACCGCCACCGCGACCACGACCCAGAACAACGTGGAGCTGACGCCGTTCTTCTCCGGCGTGGCGCTGGACGTGATCCCGCAGATCAGCGAGGACGGTGATATCATTCTCCATATTCATCCCACCGTGAGCGAGGTCAAGGAGCAGGTCAAGGACATCGGCGTCTCCAGCGACACGGAGCTGACGGTGCCGCTGGCCCGGAGCACCATCCGCGAGTCGGACAGCATCGTGCGCGCGCGCAGCGGCCAGGTGGTGGTCATCGGCGGCCTGATGCAGAACGTGCGCCGCGACGAGTCGGCGGGCGTGCCGGTGCTGGGTGACCTGCCGGTGGTGGGCGGCCTGTTCCGCCACCAGCGCCAGGCCGTGCGCAAGAGCGAGCTGGTGATCCTGCTGCGGCCCATCGTGGTGGAGAACGGCCGCGAATGGCACGATCAGATCCGGCGCGTGCAGGGAACGGTGAAGCGGTTCGGCGGCGTGGACTGAGCAGCGGACAAAGGGGGGCGGTACGGTGTATCTGCAACACTTCGGCCTGCGCGAAGCGCCCTTCGCCCTCACCCCGGACACGGGCTACTTCTTTCCCTACCGCCACTACGCCGGCGCCATGAACACCCTGCTGGTGGCGCTGCGCGCCGGCGAGGGTTTCATCAAGGTGGTGGGGGAGGTGGGCACCGGCAAGACCCTGCTCTGCCGCAAGCTGCTCAACACCCTGGAGGCGGGATTCGCCACCGCCTACATCCCCAATCCGTACCTGACCCCCCACGGCCTCTATGCCGCGGTGGCGGAGGAACTGGAGGTGCCGTGCCAGCGCAACATGGGCGTGCACAATCTCATCAAGCAGCTCACCGGCCGGCTCGCCGAGCACCACCGCGCCGGCCGGCGGGTGGTGCTGTGCATCGACGAGGCCCAGGCCATGCCGCTGGAGACGCTGGAGGCCCTGCGCCTGCTCACCAACCTGGAGACCGAAAAGACCAAGCTCCTGCAGGTGGTGATGTTCGGCCAGCCCGAGCTGGACACCCGGCTGGACAACCCTGCGGTGCGCCAGTTGCGCCAGCGCATCACCTTCTCCTACGCCCTGCAACCCATGGACCAGGACGGCCTAGCGGCCTACGTCGGGCACCGGCTGCAGGTGGCGGGCTACCGCGGGCCGGAGATCTTTCCGCCCCGGGTCCTGCGCATGCTCTACCGGGGCAGCCGGGGCATCCCGCGGCTCGTCAACATCCTCTGCCACAAGGCCCTGCTGGCGGCCTGGGGCCGCGGCGCGCTGCGGGTGAGTCCCGCCTGCATGCGTGCGGCCATCCGCGACACCGCCGATGCCCGCGCCCGGCGGCGCCGGCTGCACCTGCGCCTGGGCGGCAGCGCCGCGGCGGTGGGCCTGGTGGGCGCGATCATGGCCCCGTGGCTGCAGGCCGGGGCGGGAGGCCCCTGGTGAGCCTCATCAACCAGATGCTCAAGGACCTGGAGCAGCGCCGCTCGCAGCTGCTGCAGGCGGAAGGTCCCTTGGAGGACATCGTTCCGGCGGTTTCGGTCCCGGCCCGGCGCCGCCGGCGGGCGCCGCTGGGGCTGGCCCTGGTGACCCTGGCTGCCGCGGCGGCGGTCTGGATCTGGCACGGGGCCGGCGGCCCCGAACCTGCACCGGTGGCGGCCGCCACCCCGGCCCCCGTTCCCGCCGCCCGGCCCGATCCCGCACCGCCGGCCGGGCCGGATCCGGCACCCGCGCCCGTGGCGGAGGCAGCGGTGCGGGACCCGGCCCCGGCCGCGGTGGAAGCGCGGGCGGCGGCATCCGTTCCCCGGCCGGTGATCAAGGCGCGGGCCGCGACCGCAAAACCGGTGCCGCCGGCGCCGGCCCGGGACGAGAGCACCGATGCAACCGGCGCGGCGGGGGGCGAAGGCACGGTGGCCAAGCGCCTGCGCCCGCCGACACCGGCCCAGCGGGCCGAGCAGGCCTACCAGCGCGGCTGGCAGGCGTTGCGGGCCGGGCGCGGGGCGGAGGCGGAGGCCGCCCTGCACGAGGCCCTGCGCCTGAATCCGGAGCACCTCCCCGCCCGCGAGCTGCTTGTGGGGCATCTCCTGCGCCAGGGCCGGCTGGACGAGGCCGGGCGCCTGCTGCGCGACGGCCTGGCCCTGGCGCCCCGCCACGGGACTTTCGCCAAGCTCTATGCCCGCATTCTGGCGCGCCAGAACGCGGTGCCCACGGCCATCGAGGTCTTGCGGCGCTCGGCGCCGGCGCTGGCGGCCGACCCGGATCACCACGCCATGCTCGCGGCCCTGTACCAGCGCCAGGGGCGGCATGCGGAGGCGGCCCGCCTGTACCGGGACCTGGTGAAGCTGCGCCCCAACGCCTCGGTCTGGTGGGTGGGGCTGGGGGTCTCCCTGGAGGCCCTGGGCCGGTCCGCCGAGGCGCGCCTGGCCTACGAGCGGGCCCTGGACACGGGCAACGTGGCGCGGCGCCTCAGGGACTTCGCCGACGGCCGCCTGGCTGCCCTGGGCGGGGAGGACTGAGCACCCGCAACCGCCGGCCCGCGGCGTGAAGCGGGTCACGGCGGCCGCGCTCACGCTATAATATGTTCGAGTTGTCATTCCACCAGGAGCCAGGGACATCATGGCAGGCATCCGGGGCCGCGGAGCGGCGACCATCCTGTTTGCACTGACATTGCTGCCGGTGGCGGGGCTTCATGCCGCCGAGGGCGATGCCGCCGACCTGCGCCTGGAGAAACGGCTGGACTATCTCACTCCGGCCGACGCCCGGCGCGGCCAGCTGGGCCTGCGCCTGGCCCACGAGCGCCTGCGCCCCGCCGAGATCGACGCCCACCGCCGCGACCTGCTGTTCGGCGAGCCGGCCACGGAGCGCGATCTTCTCGGCCCCGGCCCCGGCATCGACTTCTACGGCGCCACCATCACCTGGCCGTTCCGTTCCCGCCACCTGGAGCTGGACCTGGGGCTCAACCTGCGCCTGCTGCGGGGCGAGCTCACCGCGGGCAGCGGCGACGCGGCGCGTTCCCTGCGGCTGGACGCCACCGTGCCCAGCCTCTATGCCACCGCCCTCTTCGACCTGCCGCTGGAGGGTCTCGAGGCGGGGTTCGAGGGCAGCTACGGCGACACCGAGGAGGCCCAGCTGGCCGACTACCGTGCCCGCATCAGCTTCACCCTGGACAACGGCTTCGGTGTCTCCGGCGGCTGGTTCCAGCGCCAGATGCGCTTCGGCCAGGCCGACGGCCGGCTCGACTTCGAGGACGCCGGCCCCTTCCTCGACCTCCACTTCCGGTTCTGACCGGAGCGGACTCCCGCACCGGCTGCTGGCGCACCCGCCTGCGGCCGGCGTATGATCCCCGCCCCGCGGGCCGGCTGCCGCCGGTGTGGTCCCTGTCCGAGGAGGTCGTCCATGTCCCTGTCCCGCCTGAGCGTTGTCTTGCTGTGCTGCCTCGCCGCCGGTTCCGCCGGTGCCAGCCACGAGCCCTGGGTCACCATCCAGTATCCCCAGGACCGCGACAAGTGGTGGTGGGACGACGCCTGGTGGGACGAGGGCCGGCTGGACCGGCCGGAGAACCACGAGGTGGAGATGACGCGGGTGGAGTACACCAGCGGCGACGTGGACGTGCCTGCCTACCTGTTCCGGCCCAGAAAGCCCGGCCGCTACCTGCCGGTGCTGTTCCAGCACGGGCGCCGCGGGCTGGACGACCTCACCCTGCGCCTGCCGCGGCGGCTGGCCGCCCGCGGTTTCGTGGTGCTGGCTCCCGACGTGTGGAGTGCCCGTTTCATCGAGAAATACCCCATCCGGCACGACTACCGCAGCGAGCAGGACGTGGCCCGCGGCATCGACCACCTGCTGAGCCTGCCCGGCATCCGGGGCCGGCGTGCCTGCGTGGTCTCGCACACCCGCGGCGGCTATCTCACCCTCAAGGCCCTGGTGAAGCACGGGCGGCAGGACAGGGTGGCCTGCTACGTGTCCTACTATCCCCACTGGCAGGATCCCAACGCCGCCGAGCCCATGCAGGTGTACCGCTACGCCCCGGAGGTCAACGACCTGAAGGTGCCGGTGCTGGTGTTCTTCGGCGAGCACGAGCAGTACCAGCGCCTGCGTCCCATCATGGAAGGCATCAAGGCACTGGAGCAGAAGGGCCGCAAGCCGCGGCTCATCGTCTACCCCGGCGTGGGCCGCGGGTTCGATTTTCGCCCGCCCCGGGTGCGCACCTTCGCGGACGACCTCGCGGCCAAGGACGCCGTGCGCCGCACCGAGCTGTTCATCCGCGCCCACCTGTCGCAGGCGCCCTGAGCGTGATTGAAGCGATGAGCCTTGTCGCAGGATAGTCTGACTGGCGCCATGCAGGCTCACCGCCAGGCGGAACCATCCAACTATCGCCTATCTGGAAACTTCGGAGCGTATGCTCCGAGATTTCGCACCAGGCGACTCACCGTCCTGTGATTGCCGTCACACGTCCGGCACTCTCCCTCCAGGGCAACGGGTCATCTATAATCCAGGGGGACTGCCATTCACGGAAGAAACCGACTCCATGCCTCTCAGCCGTCCCATTGCGCTCACCCTTGCCCTTGCGGCCGGGCTGGCCGCCTTCGTTGCCACGGCCGGATGCGACGCCGCGCGCACCGCCCCCGCCGGCAGGGGACTCAAGACCGGCCACTTCGACCTCAGTCCCGAGGCCAGGCGGCTGCTGCCCAGGGGGGCGGTGTTGTATTACGGCAAGGCCGACACCATCGGGCTCAAGGACAGGTGGGCTGTTGAGGAGCTGGACGTTGATACCGGACGCACCAGGGAAATCATCTCCACGGATTCCTCGGGGCTCGTTGACCTGCAGCCATATTCGATCTCGCCCGACAACCGCTTTCTGCTCGTTTCCGCCCGGGCAAAGAACGATGAGAAAACATTCCTGATGGAACTCGACGTGGAATCAGGTGCGTGGCGCAAGATTATGGATAACGCCATCAACGGATTCTATTCTCCAGACGGCGCTAAGATCGTGCTGTACACATCTCAAGGATCTAGTTTAGAAACCGTTAGGCATAGTGTATACATAATGGAACTAAAGAATTCTGTTCTACATGAGGTTCCATGCGACACAACATCGTGCCGCCATTCATCGTGGGATCCTAAAGGAACGTCGATTATTTATGTTGATGGTGATAACAGGATTTACTCCTACTCTGTAAAGGACGAGAGAAGGTCTGAAATAATCGTTGAAAGAAATCTACACCAAGAAAAAATTTCTTATCCCATCTTCTGTGGACGTAGAATTATTTATTTTGTACGGAAAAAAACAGCCGAGTATTCGAAACTGCTTGGTTACAGAACATACCAGAGGGAACTCCGCTCATTGTTGCCTGGAGATTTTGCACCCCGTCGCTTGGGCGACTTCACAGATGTACCAAACATTGTTTGCCACCCAACGATCTCCAGCGTGATAGGAGTCCACAATGTCCGGAAACAAGGTCTGTACTTGGCCCTTCTTCAACTCCAGCCAAAGCGGATAGTCCGACTTTTTCCTCCCCAGCCTTCCAGACTGATGTACATCAACCCGGTTCTGACCGTCCGGCAGTAACCTCACGTACTGTCTTCGCGTTCGACGACTTTCGTCCACTCGAAGTCTTCCAGCGACGACTGCACATCCTCGCACAGCACGCCGTTCTTCTTTTCGTAGACGGACACGAAAAGCGACAGCCCCGTGAC
>JALUTW010000220.1 GCA_027021685.1 Chromatiales bacterium
CCCAGTTCATCCCCGACGAGGACGCCGAGATCCTGGCCCGGGGCCGCGCCGCCCTGGCCAGCGGCGATCCCGCGCATCCGGACCTGGAGTGCGCCGACCGCGCGGCGCGCATCGTCAACGAGATCAAACTGGAGATGGAGGCCCTGCTGGCAGAGGTGCGCATCTTTCTCCGCCCCCAGGCCCCGGGCTGAGCAGAACCTGTCTCGGAATTCCGCGCGGTTGCCGGTGCAGCCACGTCCCGCAGCTCCCGTTCCGGCCACGCGATCCCTGCGATCGCGAAGCGGTCGCACCGGGGCTGCGACCTGCCATGTGGGGTGGTGCGATGGCTTCGCCATCACACCCTACGTCCTACACCCAGCCCCCAGCCCCTAGCACCTGGCCCCCATCAAACCTGGCCCTTGCGGCGCTGCTTTTCCATCTGCACGATGATTTTCTTCAGCTGCGGGAAGTCCAGGCCCACGATGCGCACCGGCTCGCGCTTGCCCTTCACCGTGATGGCCTGCTCCTTGCCGCTCCAGAACTTCTCCGGCAGGAAGCGGTAGACCGACTCGCTCACCACCACGTCCCGGCCCAGGGTCTTGCTGGCGCTCTCCAGGCGGAAGGCGACGTTGACCGCGTCCCCCAGCGCGGTGTTCTCCTGGCCGATGCCCACCGAGGCCGAGCCGGTGTTGATGCCCACCCCGATGTGCACCTTGCGCTTCACCTGCGGGAAGCGGTCGGGCAGGGCCGAGGTGATCTCATTGATGCGGTAGGCGGCGCGCACGGCCTGGAACACCGTGCTGGCCTCGTCCTCGTCGGTCTCCCAGCGGGCGAACACGCAGTCACCGATGAACTTGTCCACCTCGCCGCCGTTGTCCACGATGGCGTCGGCCACCTCGTGGAACCAGGTGTTCATCATCTGGGTGAGGATCTTGATGTGGACCTCCTCGGACAAGGTGGTGAATCCGCGGATGTCCGCCACCAGGATGGTGTTCTTCTCCACCGTGGAGCGGTCCACCACGATGGTCTCCTGCATGGAGAGGGTGTCCGACTGGCCCTCCTCCTTCTCCACCTGGGTGAAGACGAAGGCCACCTTGCCGATGGTGATGCGGTCGCCGTTCTTGAGCAGGGTGGGCATGGCCACCCGGCGCTTGTTGACATAGCTGCCGTTGGCCGAGCCGCTGTCGATGAGATAGTAGTCGCTGCGCCCCACCTGCCGGACCACGGCATGGTTGCGGGACACCATCAGGTCGGCCAGCACGATGTCGCTGTTCTTGTCCCGGCCGATGGTCAACACCGCCTTGCACGGGACCTCCTTGATGGTATCGCCGTTCTTGAACCGCAGGAATGCCGACATGACTGCTAGTTGATGCAACGCACTGCGGCGCCCCCCGTTGACCGCCCCCGATATATCGGCCGCCCGCCCGGCACGCTTCAGCCGTGCTCAGGCCGTTTCGTCGGCCAGGGCCGGCATGCCCCCCAGGCGCATGGGCCGGTACAACCGCACCCGGGCCGCCGCCCGCAGCCCGGACTGAATGGCATCCATGTCGGTGCGCGCCGGCTCGTCCGGATCGTGGCGCAGGTCCCGCACCTCTCCATAGTGGACCTTGATGTAGCTGTCGATGGCCTGGCGCGCCTCATCGTCTCCGGCGAACCGTGCCACCTGCCGCGCCACCCGGAACAGCCAGGCCTGGGCGAACACGTTGCCCCGGCGCACCCGCTCCTGCTCGTCGACCTCGCCCAGTTTCTCCATGAACCGCCGCCGGGCACGCCTGAGATGCCGGTGCAGCACCTCGAAGGTGTAACCGGCGATCTCCGGGCCCGCGCCCAGGCCGATGAACCGCAGCTCGGTGCGGCGCCCGAAGGCCCGGGCCACGAACACCCGGCAGGCGAAGGCATTGGCCACCACCTCGGCCAGGGCCAGCAGCCAGAACGGCGGGGTGTAGCGCTCCGAGGCGGCGACGGCGGACTCCGCCACCGGCGCCGCCCGAACCAGGTCCTCCGTGATGCCGTACTTGCGCATGAGCCGCTGGGCCTGGCGCAACGCGGCGGCGGCCTCGTTGGCATTGCACGACTCCGCCAGCCGCAGGCACTTGCAGATCTTCTCCACCGCGCGGCTGCGATCCATTCCTCCTCCCTGTGCCGGGGTCAAAGACCCAGTCGTTTTCCAGTTTTTACCACTTTTTCCCGAAAAGTTAAATGCTTATGGCACAACCCGGCATCCGGGAGGCCGTCGCCCCATACCTTCGGGCACTGGCCGCCAGGGGGGCCGACGCGCTACATTTGACCAAAGACCACGCCACCATGACCATTCCCCTGCACAAGGCCGGGGCCTCGGCGGCCCTGTTCGCGCTCATCCTGCTGGGCGCCGTCCTGCTGGTGCCGCGGGGCGGCGGCGGCGCCTCGCCGCCGCTGGCCGTATTCATGCCCTACCTGCTGGCCGTGGGCGGAGCCGCGGTGGCGGTGGTGTTCCGCCAGGCCCGGGAGTTCAACCTGTTCCTGCTGCTGGTCCTGGCCTACTT
>JALUTW010000221.1 GCA_027021685.1 Chromatiales bacterium
ACGAGCTGGAAGCGGGCGGGAAACTCGGCCTGGCGGGCAGCGCGGGAGATGGTGATGCGGCCGGTCTCCAGGGGTTCGCGCAGCACCTCCAGCACCCGCCGGTCGAACTCCGGCAGCTCGTCCAGGAACAGCACCCCGTTGTGGGCCAGGGAGATCTCCCCCGGACGGGGATGCCCGCCGCCGCCCACCAGGGCCACGCCGGAGGCGGTGTGGTGGGGGGCGCGGAAGGGGCGCCGGCCCCAGTGGGCCGGGTCGAA
Organism: Chromatiales bacterium; assembly: GCA_027021685.1. GTDB lineage: Bacteria > Pseudomonadota > Gammaproteobacteria > CAMYNG01 > CAMYNG01 > JALUTW01. Next base: position 258 of record JALUTW010000221.1, read on the forward strand.
GAGACGGCCGGCCACCGAGTGCACGGCGGCGGTCTCCAGGGCCTCGGCATGGCTCATGGGCGGCAGCAGGCCGGGCAGGCGCTCGGCCAGCATGGACTTGCCGGTGCCCGGCGGCCCGAACAGGAGCAGGCTGTGACCCCCGGCGGCGGCAATCTCCAGCGCCCGCTTGGCATGGCGCTGGCCGCGCACGTCGGCCAGGTCGGGTGCCTCCGGTGCGTGCCCGGTGCCTCCGGTGGGCGGCTGCAGGGGCAGGGTCTCGGCCCCGGTGAGATGGGCGCACACGGCCAGGAGGTGGGCCGCCGGGCGCACCGGCAGCCCCGGTACCAGCGCGGCTTCGGCGGCGTTGTCCGCCGGCACCACCAGCTCGGCGCCGTCGCCGTGGAGGGCCGCGGCCGCCGGCAGCACGCCGTGCACCGGACGCAGGGCCCCGCCCAGGGCGAGCTCGCCCAGGAACACGTGCCGGTCCGGGGCCGGCGGCGGGATCTGGCCCGAAGCGGCGAGGATGCCCAGTGCAATGGCCAGGTCGAAGCGGGCGCCTTCCTTGGGGAGGTCGGCCGGGGCCAGGTTGACGGTGATGCGGCGGGCCGGAAACTCGAAGCCGCTGTTGAGAATGGCGCCGCGCACACGGTCGCGGCTCTCGCGCACGGCCGCCTCGGGCAGGCCGACGATGGAAAAGGACGGCAGGCCGTTGCCCAGGTGAGCCTCCACGGTGACCGGCGGGGCGTCGATGCCCGTCAGGGCGCGGCTGTGGACGACGGCCAGTGACACGGTTCCCCTCCCTGGGATGGCTGCGACGGGTGTTATTCCCCGAGCCGGGCCTCCAGCTCGGCCACCTTCTGCACCAGTGCCTCCAGCTTCTCGCGGGTGCGGGCCAGCACCGCCTCCTGGACCTCCAGCTCCTCGCGCGTGACCAGGTTCATGCGGGCCAGCACCCGTTCCAGCGCGGTGCGCAGGTGGCGCTCGAAGTCCTCGCGCAGTACCGCCGGGTCCAGGGGCAGTGCCTCACGCAGGCCGGCGAGGATGTCGTCGATGAGGCGGTTTTGATCCATGTCCTTAAGCCTACCACCTTGTGTGATCCACGCACAGTTTGCACCAAGGTGGGGCGCAGACTGGTGCACGCCCCATCCTGACGCACCACGAGGGTGCACGCCCTCCGGGCATGGCATGTAACTGTTTGTAAAGACAAAAGGTTTTGGACTGGCACGGGCCCTGCAGAGGCACGGCACACAACAACCAAACTTCTGTTCACGCAACCTGGGAGACAAGCAATGAACAAGCGCATTCCTCTGACCCTGGCCGCGGCTGTGCTGGCCGCGACCGGCACCGTCACCGCACAGGCGGCGGGGCTGAGCGGCAAACTGAGCGGCAATATCGGCCTGACCAACAACTATCTCTTCCGCGGTGTGACCCAGACCTCTGACCAGGCTGCGGTGCAGGGCGGGCTGGACTACGAACACGACAGCGGGTTCTATGCCGGGACCTGGCTCTCCAATGTCGGTTCCGGTGCGGGCGCCCTTTACACGGCTGGGAATCCCGGCAACTTCGAGCAGGATTGGTACGGTGGCTATGGCTTTGCCGCCGGCGGCGTCGACCTGGATGTCGGCGTGATTCTGTATACCTATCCGGTGGGACCGGGGAAATTCGATTACGCTGAACTCTATGTCAACGGTAGCTGGGAATGGCTGACCGGCGGGATAGCCTATACCTTTGACAAGGAGGACAGCGCAGCCGATACCGGCGACTTGTACATTTACGTCAGCGGTGAGCTCGAAGCCAAGAACGGGCTGGGGTACGGCTTCACGCTCGGGCGCTACGACTTCAAGGGTGGCAGTGCGGCGGATTACACCCACTTCCGCCTGTATATGGACAAGAACGACTTCACGGTTGCTCTTGAGAAGAACAACGCCGATGAGGCTGCCTGGTTCACCGGGGTGGACGATCTCCGTTTCACCGTGTCCTGGAGCAAGTCGTTCGAACTCTGAGCGCTCGGCAGGCTGGCCCGCCATGGCGGGCCGCATCTCAAGCATAAAACTGGAGGCAAGACCATGAAAATGGTTATGGCAATCATCAAGCCCTTCAAGCTCGATGACGTGCGCGAGGCCCTGTCGGACATCGGTGTCCAGGGCATCACCGTCACCGAGGTCAAGGGCTTCGGCCGGCAGAAGGGCCACACCGAGCTGTACCGCGGCGCGGAGTACGTGGTGGACTTCCTGCCCAAGGTGAAGATCGAGGCCGTCGTCACCG
>JALUTW010000222.1 GCA_027021685.1 Chromatiales bacterium
AACGCAGCAAACGCCGGGGAACGCCGGGGGCGCAGAGAAGCGAAGGACGGGCACGGTACCTGGATCCCGGCCGCCCGGCCGGGGTGGCGACCGTCGGCCGTTGTGCCGAGGCCGGCGCACGGGCCCACTGTTCATCTCTGCGTGCTCTGCGCCTCCGCGCCCTCTGCGTTCTTTTCGCGGGACCGGGTTCGGGCCTCGGTGGCCGGGACGCTGGAATCGCCGTCTCGAAGTAGTGTAACAAGTCGGGCCGGGGCGGGAAACGCGCGGCCGGTCGCCCGCCGCCGGCGCGGCCCTGTGGTATCGTATGCCGCTTTGAACGGAAGCCGCCATGCGCCGACTGATCCCAGCCCTCGTCTTCCTCCTGGCCGCGGGTTCCATGCCCGCGGTCTTCGCAGCCGAGGTGCCGGACCTCTACGAGGCCGAGGTGCCGGTCTTCGGCCAGGAGCGGGCCGAGCGCGACACGGCCATGGCCTCGGCCTTCGTCGAGGTGCTGGTGCGCGTTTCCGGCCGCGGCGCCCTGGCGGCGGCACCGGGGCTGGCCGAGGAGCTGGCCCGGGCCCCGCGTTACGTGGAGCAGTACCGCTACCGCAAGCGCACCCCCGAGGAGATGGCGGCCGATCCGGCGGGGCACGAGCAGGTGCTGTGGATCCGCTTCAACGCCCGCGCCGTGGACCGGCTCCTGCGCCGCTACGGCCTGCCGGCCTGGGGCCGGACCCGGCCCGTCACCCTGGTGTGGCTGGTGGTGGACGACGGCGGCCAGCGCCGGCTCATCGCCAACGATGCCCGCCATCCGGTGCGGCGGTTGCTGGAGCAGGCCGCCCGCCGCCGCGGCATCCCCGTGCGCTTTCCCCTGTGGGACCTCCAGGACCGGACCCGGCTCCAGGTGAGCGACGTGTGGGCCAACTTCGAGGAGCCCCTGCTGGCGGCCTCCGACCGGTATCAGGCCGAGGCGGTGGCGGCGGTGCGCATCTACCGCGGCGTGGGCGGCGGCTGGCAGGGACGGTGGAGCCTGTACGCGGCCGGCCGCCGCCACGACTGGGCCTTCACCGGCGCCGAGGCGGCCGAGGTGGTGGGCCCGGGGGTGGACGAGGTGGCCGAGGTGCTGGCGGCCCGGTTTGCCCGCGCCGAGCCCGAGCTGGGGGAGGGCGAGGTCACGGTGCTGGTGCGCGGGGTGCGGACCCTGGCCGACTATGATCGCGTGTGGCGCTACCTCTCGGGTCTGGGCGGGGTGGATCAAGTACAACCGGTGGTGCTGCGGCCCGACCGGGTGCTGTTCCGGCTGCGCAGCCGCGGCGGGCGCCTGGCCCTGGCCCAGGCGGTGGCCCTGGGCGACGTCCTGGCCAGCCCGCCGCCCGAACCGGAGCCCGGGGCCACACCGGCCCACGCCAACCCGGCCCCCGCCGGGCCGGCGCCGTTGCAGGCGGACCTGGTCTACCGGCTCATTCCGTGAACCTGCGCGACCTGCCCAACCTCATCACGCTCCTGCGCATCCTGCTCGTGCCGCCGGTGGCATTGCTGCTGGTGGAGGGATACTTCGGCTGGGCCCTGGTCCTGTTCGCCGCCGCCGGCATCTCCGATGGCATCGACGGCTACCTGGCGCGGCGCTTCGGCTGGCGTTCGCGCCTGGGGGCCTTCCTCGATCCCTTCGCCGACAAGCTGCTCATGCTGGCGGTGTACCTGACCCTGGGCTGGGAGGGGCACCTGCCCGCGTGGCTGGTGGCCGCGGTCATCGGCCGCGATGTCATCATCGTGGTGGGGGCGGTGGCCTACCAGTACCTGGTGGAGCGCCTGGACATCCGCCCCAGCCATGTCAGCAAGCTCAACACCGTGTTCCAGATCCTGCTGGTGGTGGCGGTGCTGCTGCATCTGTCCGGCGCCCCGCTGCCGCCGCAGGTGATCACGCTGATGATCTACATCGTGCTGGGCACCACCGTGGCCTCGGGCGCCGGTTACGTGTGGGAGTGGGGACGGCGCCTGGTGCGGGCCGTGCGCGACAAGGGGGACACCGCATGATCAGCGAATCGCAGAAGTGGTGGATGCTGGCCGGACTGCTCATCACCGGCTGGCTGTTCTGGCTGCTGGCGCCGGTACTGACCCCCTTCATGGTGGCAGCGGTGCTGGCCTACCTGGGCGATCCGCTGGTGGACCGTCTGGAAGAGTGGAAGCTGCCGCGCACCGCGGCGGTGGCGGTGGTGTTCGTGGTGCTCACCTCGCTCGCGGTGGCGGCCTTCGTCCTGGTGGTGCCGGCCCTGCAGCAGCAGATCACGGTGCTGCTCCAGCGCCTGCCGGCGGCGGTGGACTGGCTGGAACGCGAAGGGCTGCCGGCGCTGGCGGCGCGGCTGGGCCTGGAGCCGGCGGCCCTGGACCTGGGGGCGGTGAAGGCCGCCCTGCAGGCCCACTGGAAGGAAGCGGGCTCGCTGGCGGGGCAGGTGCTGGCCTCGGTCACCCGCTCGGGCCTGGCGCTGGCCGCCTGGCTCGCCAACCTGGTGCTCGTCCCG
>JALUTW010000223.1 GCA_027021685.1 Chromatiales bacterium
ACCGCCGCCACCAGTGGCGCGATCGCCATCGCGACAGCCAGGTGCTGGAAAAGGTGATGGCGCGCATCGCCCGCGAGGAGCGGAAGATCGAGGACAGGAAGGAACAGCGCGAGACCGACGACTTCGCCGGACGGGTACGGGGGACAGAGGACGGATGACGGAAGGCAGGGGCGGAAAAATCCGCGGCAGCGGCTCTTGTCCCGGCCGACTGTTTCAGCCACACGATCCCAACGCAGAGACGCAAAGACGCAGAGGTCGCAGAGGTTGTTGTTGTAATTGAAACAGAATCGATATCTGTGAAATTCCGCCGGGCTGCCATGCGATGGGCGTCATGCAGGGTGTGCCGGCAAGGCCTTCGAGCCGTCTCGTCCGGTGCGTTCGCAAGCGAACGCACTCTACATTCTACACCCCATACGGCTGATCTGAATTTCAGTTCAATCAAGAATCTCTGCGTCTTTGCGTTGAAGGTTTTTTTGCGGCGCGAGGGATGACCGCCGTGTTTGACATTCGCGCCGGGGCGGCGTTCCTACAGATGTTTTGGGTAGGAGCGGCCCCCGTTCAGAGGACAGAGGTCGGAAGACAGAGGACGGAAGACAGAGGGCAGAAGACAGATGAGTGTAGGGTGCCGTTCGCACAGCGAACGCACCGGTGAAAATTCCGGTTCCTGCCCTCTATTCCCCGTCACCTGATATCTGAACTCAGTCCCGCGGCCGCGGGAGGACGCCGTCCACCAGGAACTGCCGCAGCGGGAACCGGCAGGCCCGTGGCACGTCGGTGGTGCGCAGGAACTCCACCGCCGATGCGTCGGTGCGGCAGGTCCAGGCGGCGAAGCGGCGCGGGCCGGAGGAGATGGCCGCAGGGGTGAAGGCCACCACGTTGACCCCGCCGCGCTGGCGCGCGGAGGGATAGCTGGCGGCCTGGACCCCGGCCTCGCGCATGGCATCGCCCAGGGCCTGGGTGGCGCGGTAGTCCCCGGGATGGGCGATGAGATCGCGGTGGGCGGCGAAGCAGCCGGCCTCCAGCCTGACGCCGCGCGGCGTGTCCACCGTGACCTCGAACGACGTGTGCTCGCTCATGAGGCGCCCGGCGGGCGGCGGAGTCTCCATGTCGTGCCAGAAGCGGAAGCGGTAATAGGCGGTCTCGGCCAGCGCGGTGCGCAACTGGCGCGCGCAGTAGAACAGGCCCCGCTGATGCCGGCGGCCGAAGCGCGAGCCATGGCGCAGGGGCGGGTAGCGGAAGGGGGTGGCGATGAGATAGTGCCGGCCGGTGGCCTCGGGCGGCAGCGGCGGCTTGGTGGTTTCCAGGAGTTCTTCCAGCACCTGCTGCTCGGCCACGTTGCCGGTCAGGGCCAGGGTCGCCACCTGGCGCTGGGACTCCACCACCCGCACCGCACGGCGCACCACCAGGGTGGCCACCACCTCGGCCCCGCCGCACAGGGCCCACAGGTCCGGGCCGCTGCTCATCCCATCCCGCGCATGGCGTCCAGGTAGCGTTCCACCTGCACCAGGCCGTCCACCCGGGCCAGCATGTCGCGCGGCCGTTCCCCCAGCTCGCGGTTGGGCGTGTCCAGCCAGTGGCGCATGGCCTCGCGTTCGCCACCGGTGAGGGCGAACAGCGCCCGGTACACCCGGATGAGGTGGGCCGCCAGCTCACCCTCCTTGCTGGCGGGATCCAGCGCCCGGCCCCGGGCCAGGGCCGCCACCGTCTGCCGGTGCAGGCCCACGATGCGGCCCAGCTCGGCCTGGCTGAGATCCAGGTCCTCGCGCAGGCGCACCAGGGCACGGGCCAGGACCCGGCCCGGATCGGGCTTGGCGTGCTGGGCAAGGACCATGGAGGGCCTCCATAAGTGTCGAAATTCGACAAAACTATAGCATAATAGATGAAAAACAGCATAATTTGGGTGCTGGGTGCTGGGTGCTGGGTGCTGGGTGCTGGGTGCTGGGTGCTGGGTGCTGAGGCGGGTCTTTCGCCCGCCCTCCATGCGCCGCGTTGGCACGGCGGTTGCAGTTTCCCTTGCACGAGAGGCCCGCGCAGGGCGGGCCGCGAGGAGCAACATGAATCCAGGCCCGCTGCCATTGCCCGTGACCACTGCCCCGGCGACACCGGCCCCGGTTTCGCGGCCGGCCGCCGGTGGCCCTGCGCCCGCCGCGGACGGCGCCGCGGCGCCCTTTGCCGGGGCCCTGGAAGCGCTGCTGGCGGTGCTGGCCGGGCAGGGCGGCGCGCCGCCGGGCCAGGGGCCCGCGGCCGGGGAACCCGCTGCGGCCGATGGCGCTCCCGCCGCCGGGGAGGGCGGCAACCCGTTGCCGCCGGCCGGCCTGGTGCTGCCGTTGCCGGGGTGGCCCGCGCTCGCGGTGGAGGCGGCTTCGCCGGCGGCGGGTCCGGGCCCTGCCGCTCCCGCCGGTGCGCCGGTGCCGCCGGCACTGGCGGTCCTCGCCGCAGGGACGGGCGGCCCTGCGGGCGGTGTGCCCGGCCAGAGTCACGAGGGGGCGGAGGAG
>JALUTW010000224.1 GCA_027021685.1 Chromatiales bacterium
CACGCGGCAGTTCTCCTTGGCATGCTGCACGATGAGGGCGTGGTACTCGTTGAACAGGGCTACCTTGTCCCGGCACCGGGCCAGGCCGCGCTCGAACATGGCGCGCAGGGCCTCGTAGTCCTCGCCGCCGTCGATGAGCCCCAGGCGCCGGAACAGGCGCCGGGTGTAGGCATCGATGACGAATACCGGCCGGTGGAAGGCATAGAGCAGGATGTCGTCCGCGGTCTCCGGTCCGATGCCGTGCACCGCCAGCAGGTCCCGGCGCAGGGTATCGGTGTCGCGGCGGGCCAGGTGGCGCAGGCCGCCCTCGTCGATGATCCAGCGGCACAGGGCGCGCAGCCGCCTGGCCTTGACGTTGAAGTAACCCGACGGGCGCAGCCAGACCGCGAGGCGGCGTGCCGGCGTGGCCACGATGGCCTCGGGCGAGAGGGCGCCGTGCGCGCGCAGGTTGGCGATGGCCCGCTCCACGTTGATCCAGGCAGCGTTCTGGGTCAGTACCGCGCCCACCATGATCTCGAAGCGGGTGTCTCCCGGCCACCAGTGCTGGGGCCCGTGGCAGGCATACAGGCGCCGGTAGATCCGGTACAGCGAAAGGGACATGGAGGTCAGGATATCAGATGACGGAGGTGGAGAGACAGGGAACGGCCGGCAGGGCCGGTCAATCAAATCCCCTCACCCTGACCCTCTCCCTCCGGGAGAGGGGACCGATGTTTCCACTCCGTGAGGCTTGCGCCCTTTGCACCTTTGCATTGATGTTTGAAAGCAGGACGGAACGGTGCGACGGCTGGGCTGTCGCACCCTACAAAATCCTGCCCTCTGTCTTCTGTCCTCTGTCTTCTGAATCGAAAAAGGGGCCTGCCGGCCCCTTTCCATGCGGGAAATGGCGGAGAACCTACTGGTTGACCGCCTTCATGGACAGCCGGATGCGGCCCTGCTTGTCGATCTCCAGGACCTTGACCTTGACCACCTCGCCCTCGGTGAGCTTGTCGGCCACGTTCTCCACCCGCTCGTCGCTGATCTGGGAGACGTGCACCAGCCCGTCCTTGCCGGGGAGGATGGTGACGAAGGCACCGAAGTCCATGAGCTTGGCCACGCGGCCCTCGTAGACCCGGCCCACCTCGACATCCGCGGTGAGCAGCTCGATCTGGCGCCGCGCCTCCTCGGCCGCGGCCAGGTCGCTGGAGGCGATCTTCACCAGGCCGTCGTCGGAGATGTCGATGGAGGTGCCGGTCTGCTCGGTGATGGAGCGGATGGTGGCGCCGCCCTTGCCGATGACGTCGCGGATCTTCTCCGGGTTGATCTTGATGGTGATGTAGCGCGGCGCGTGCTCCGACATCTCCTTGCGCGGCTCACTGATCACCTTGTTCATCTCGCCCAGGATGAACAGGCGTCCCTCCCGCGCCTGTGCCAGCGCGGTCTCCATGATCTCGCGGGTGATGCCGTCGATCTTGATGTCCATCTGCAGGGCGTTGACACCCTTCTCGGTGCCGGCCACCTTGAAGTCCATGTCGCCCAGGTGGTCCTCGTCGCCCATGATGTCGGACAGCACCGCGAAGCGGTCGCCCTCCTTCACCAGGCCCATGGCGATGCCCGCCACCGGGGCCTTGATGGGCACGCCGGCGTCCATGAGCGACAACGAGGTGCCGCACACGGTGGCCATGGAGGAGGAGCCGTTGGACTCGGTGATCTCGGACACCACGCGGATGGTGTAGGGGAATTCGTCTAGGCTGGGCATCACCGCCATGATGCCGCGCTTGGCCAGGCGGCCATGGCCGATCTCGCGCCGCTTGGGGCTGCCCACCATGCCGATCTCGCCCACGCAGTAGGGCGGGAAGTTGTAGTGCAGCATGAAGGGCTGGCGGTAGGACCCCTCCAGCGCGTCGATGATCTGGGCATCGCGCTCGGTGCCCAGGGTGGTGACCACCAGGGCCTGGGTCTCGCCGCGGGTGAACAGGGCCGAACCGTGGGTGCGCGGCAGCACCCCCACCTTGACCGTGATGGGCCGCACCGTCTTGTGGTCGCGGCCGTCGATGCGCGGCTTGCCGTCCAGGATCTCGCCGCGCACGATCCTCTTCTCCAGGTGCTCGATGGCGGCGCGGACCTCGTCCTCGGTCCACTGGCCCGAGCCGTCCTCGGGCACCAGCCGGGCCACGATCTCGCGCCGGATCTCGCCCAGGCGCTCGTAGCGCTTGAGCTTCTCGCGGATGGTGTAACCCTCGCGCAGCAGGGCCTCGCCGGCCTCGGCCACGGCGGCGTCCAGGGCCTCGTCGTGCTGCGGCGGCTGCCACTCCCAGGGCTGGGTGCCGGCCTCGGCGGCGAACTCGCGGATGGCCTGGATCACGGTCTGCATCTGCTCGTGGCCGAACATGACCGCGTCCAGCATCACCGACTCCGGCAGCTCCCTGGCCTCGGACTCCACCATGAGCACGGCGGACTGGGTCCCGGCCACCACCAGGTCCAGGTCGGAGGTCTCCAGCTCGTCCGGCGAGGGGTTGAGCAGGAACCGGCCGTCGCGGTAACCCACCCGGGCGGCGCCGATGGGACCGTTGAAGGGCACGCCGGAGACCGCCAGCGCGGCAGAGGCGCCGATCATGGCCGGGATGTCGGGCTGCACCTCGGGGTCCAGCGACATCACGGTGGCGATGATCTGGACCTCGTTGGTGAAACCTTCGGGAAACAGCGGGCGGATGGGACGGTCGATGAGGCGGGAGGTGAGGGTCTCGTTCTCGGAGGGGCGGCCTTCGCGCCTCAGGAATCCTCCGGGGATGCGGCCGGAGGCGTAGGTGCGCTCCTGGTAGTTGACCGTGAGGGGGAAGAAATCACGCCCCTCCACCGGGTTCTTGTCCGCCACCACGGTCACCAGTACGCTGGTGTCGCCCAGGTGCACCATCACGGCACCGGTGGCCTGCTTGGCAATCTCGCCTGTCTCCAGGCGCAGGGTCTTGCTGCCGTAGGGCAGCGTCTTCACTACGGGGGTCATGGCTGTCCTCTCGCGCGGGATGACTTACTTGCGCAGGCCGAGGCGCGCGATGATGTCGCGATACCGCTGCACGTCCTTCTTTTTCAGATAGTCCAGCAGCTTGCGGCGCTGGCTCACCATGCGCAGCAGGCCGCGCCGCGAATGGAAGTCCTTCTTGTGCTGCTTGAAATGTTCGGAAAGGTCATCGATGCGTGCGGACAGCAGGGCGATCTGGACCTCGGGCGAGCCGGTGTCCGCGCTCCCGCGCTGGTATTCGCTGACGATCTTGGCCTTCTGCTCGGCACTGAGTGACATGCCTTCCAACTCCTGATTCAACCTGAAAAATTCCGCCTCTGGAAAGGCGCGTATTTTACCTTCGGGGCCCCGGGCCAGACAAGGGAAATCCGGTCTCAGGCGGCCCCGCCCACCAGCCGCCGGGGCGCGATGCGGCCGTCGTCCAGCACCTGGCCCACCCCGAGGAAGCCCTGGTCCTCCCCGAACAGCCGCACCCAGCCGCTGGTGGGGGCCTGGGGCACCAGCACCGGCTGCCCCTGGCGCAGGTAGTAGGCGCTGTTGGCCGTGAGGGTCACCGCCGGCCAGTCGGCCAGGGCCGCCTCCATGGGCAGGAGGCGGGCGTCCAGGGCCTCCAGGCCGCCCTCCTCCGCCAGCCGCTCCAGTTCGGCCAGGGGAATGGCGTCGGCCACGTCGAAGGGTCCCACCGCGGTGCGGCGCAGGGCCGCCAGGTGGGCCCCGCAGCCCAGGACCTCGCCGATTTCCTCGGCCAGGGTACGGACATAGGTGCCCTTGGAGCAGCGCATGCGGATGTCCAGCTCGTCGCCCTCCAGCCGGGTGAGCTCCAGCTCGTAGATGGTCACGGTGCGCGGCTTGCGCTCCACCTCCAGGCCCTGGTGGGCCAGCTTGTACAGGGGCTGGCCGTTGACCTTGACCGCCGAGTGCATGGGCGGGACCTGCTGGATCTCGCCGGTGAAGCGGGCCAGGACCTCGCGCACCCGGGCCTCGGACAGCGGCGGCACCGGCCGGGTCTCCACCACCTCGCCCTCGGCGTCGGCGGTGGTGGTGCGCACCCCCAGCCTGCAGGTGCCCTCGTAGCGCTTGTCGGCATCGAGCAGGAAGCCCGACAGCTTGGTGGCCTCGCCCAGGCAGATGGGCAGCAGGCCCGAGGCCTGGGGGTCGAGGCTGCCGGTGTGCCCGGCCTTGCGCGCCCGGTACAGGCGCTTGACCTGCTGCAGGGCGGCGTTGGAGGTGATGCCCACCGGCTTGTCCAGGAGCAGGATGCCGTCGATGCGGCGCCCGCGTGCACGTTTGCGTCCCACGTTCGGTTCAGTCCTTCTCGTTGTCCCTGTCACCCGAGACCGCCGCGTCGATGAGGCGGCTGACGCGGTTGCCCCGTTCGATGGAATCGTCGTAGCGGAAGCGCAGCTCGGGCACCGTGCGCAGCTTCATGCACCGGCCCAGCTCGCCGCGCAGGAATCCCGCCGCCCGCTGCAGCACGGCCAGGGTCTGCTCCGCGTCGGCGGCGCCGCCCAGGGTGGAGACGTAGACCCTGGCCACGGACAGGTCGCGCGAGACCTCGACCCCGGAGACGGTGACCATCCCCAGGCGCGGGTCGCGGATCTCGCGCTGGATGAGCCGGGCCAGCTCGCGCTGCATCTGCTCGCCCACCCGGCGGGTCCTGGGAAATTCGCGTGGCACGGTGTACAGTCCCCCGGCGGCGCGGCGGCCGCGGTGAGGTGGTGCGCGCTCAGAGTTCGCGCTTGACCTCGACGCGCTCGTAGACCTCGATCTGGTCGCCCACCTTGACGTCGTTGTAGTTCTTGACGCCGATGCCGCATTCCAGGCCCTGCTTGACCTCGTTGACGTCCTCCTTGAAGCGGCGCAGCGACTCCAGCTCGCCCTCGAAGATGACCACGTTGTCGCGCAGGACGCGGATGGGGTTGTTGCGCTTGACCACGCCCTCCACCACCATGCAGCCGGCGATGGCCCCGAACTTGGGCGAGCGGAACACGTCGCGCACCTCGGCCAGGCCGATGATCTCCTCCTTGAACTCCGGCGCCAGCATGCCGGTCATGGCCTGCTTGACGTCGTCGATGAGGTCGTAGATCACGCTGTAGTAGCGCAGCTCCACGCCTTCCTCGTCGATGAGGCGCTTGGCCGCGGCGTCCGCACGGACATTGAAGCCGATGATGATGGCGTTGGAGGCCACCGCCAGGTTGACATCGGAGGTGGTGATGCCGCCGACACCGGAAGACACGATCTTGACCTGCACCTCGTCGGTGGACAGCTTCTCCAGCGCATCGGAGATGGCCTCCACCGAGCCCTGCACATCGCCCTTGAGCACGATGTTGAGGGCCCTGGCCTCGCCCTCCTGCATCTGGGAGAACATGTTCTCCAGCTTGGCCGCCTGCTGGCGCGCCAGCTTCATGTCGCGCAGCTTCTCCTGGCGGAAGGCGGCGATCTCGCGCGCCTTGCGCTCGTCGGGCACCACCACTGCCTCGTCACCGGCGTTGGGCGTGCCCGACAGGCCCAGCACCTCCACCGGCACCGACGGCCCGGCCTCGTTCACCGACTTGCCCTGGTCGTCGATGAGGGCACGCACGCGACCGAACTCCACCCCGGCCAGGAGGATGTCGCCCTTCTTCAGGGTGCCCTTCTGCACCAGCATGGTGGCCACCGGGCCGCGGCCCTTGTCCAGGCGCGACTCGATGATGACGCCGCGTGCCGGCCCCTCGGCCACGGCCTTGAGTTCCAGGATCTCGGCCTGCAGGGAGATGGCCTCCAGCAGCTGGTCCACGCCCTCGCCGGTCTTGGCCGAGACGGGCACGAAGATGGTATCGCCGCCCCAGTCCTCGGGGATGACCTCCTCCTGGGCCAGGGCCTGCTTGACCCGGTCGATGTCCGCCTCGGGCTTGTCGATCTTGTTGATGGCCACGATGAGCGGCACGCCGGCGGCGCGGGCATGCTGGATGGCCTCGCGCGTCTGCGGCATGACGCCGTCGTCGGCCGCCACCACCAGCACCACGATATCGGTGACCTTGGCCCCGCGCGCACGCATGGCGGTGAAGGCCTCGTGGCCCGGGGTGTCGAGGAAGGTGATGTCGCCGTTGGGCGTGTTGACCCGGTAGGCGCCGATGTGCTGGGTGATGCCGCCGGCCTCGCCCGCGGCCACCTGGCTCTTGCGGATGTAGTCCAGCAGCGAGGTCTTGCCGTGGTCCACGTGGCCCATGATGGTGACCACCGGCGCCCGCGGCAGGGCCTCGCCCTCCTCGGCCTCCTGGACGAGCTCTTCCTCGATGGCGTTTTCCTTGAGCAGCTTGGCCTTGTGGCCCATCTCCTCCACCACGATGGCGGCGGTCTCCTGGTCCAGGACCTGGTTGATGGTGACCATGGTGCCCATCTGCATGAGGACCTTGATGACCTCGGCCGCCTTGACCGCCATCTTCTGCGCCAGGTCGGCCACGGTGATGGTCTCGGGAATGGGGACCTCGCGCACGATGGGCTGGGTGGGCGCGGTGAAGCCGTGCTGGCCGGCGGTGGACGAGCGCACCGCGCCGACCCGGGTGCGCTTGCGCCGGCGGCCGGACTTGTCCGCCGCCACGTGCAGCTCCTCCCGCCCGTAGCGGGTGCTGCGCTCCTCCTCGCCGCGCTTCTTGCCCTTGGCGCGCTCCTGTTTCTTCTCCGCGAGCTGGGCCTGCTCGGCCTGCTTGCGCGCCGCCTCGGCGGCCTCCCGCTCGGCCTTTTCACGCTCGGCCTCGGCCTGCTTGCGCTGCTCCTCCTCGGCCTTGCGCCGGGCCTCTTCCTCGGCCGCCTTGCGCGCCTCCTCCTCGGCCTTGCGCCTGGCCTCCAGCTCGCGCTCGCGGGCCTCGCGCTCGGCCTTTTCCTGCTCCAGGCGCTTGGCCTCCTCCTCCATGATCACCGCGCGCTTGACGTAGGTCCGCTTCTTGCGCACCTCCACCGTCACCGTGCGTCCCTTGCCGTGGGAGCCGGTCTGCTTGATCTCGCTGGTGGTCTTGCGCTTGAGCGTGATCTTGGCCGGCTCGGCCGCGGCGGCCCCCTTCTTGGCCGCGGTGCCGCGCTTGGAGCGCAGGTAGCCCAGCAGCTCCATCTTCTGTTCGTCGCTGATGGTGGCGTCGGCACCCGAGACCTTGACGCCCGCCTCGTTCAACTGTTCCAGCAGGCGCTCCACGTCGATGCCGACGACCTCGGCGAACTGCCTTACGGTGACCTCTGCCATGCTTGCTCCCGACTCTGCCTGCTCACTCACCAGGTTGTGCCTGCTGCGCTGCGGCCTCGGCCGCTTCCTCTTCCTCGAACCACGGCGCGCGCGCGGTCATGATGAGCCGGCCGGCGCGCTCCTCGTCCATACCTTCGATCTCCATCAGATCGTCCACCGACTGCTCGGCCAGGTCCTCCATGGTGCGGATACCCCGGGCCGCCAGCTCGTAGGCCAGGTCCTCGTCCATGCCCTCCATGCCGAGCAGGTCCTCGGCCGGCTGCGCACCGGCGCGCCTGGCCTCGGTGCTGATGGCCTTGGTCAACAGCACGTCCTTGGCCCGGCCGCGCAGCTCGTCAACGATGCTCTCGTCGAACTCCTCGATGGCCAGCAGCTCCTCCTTGGGCACGTAGGCCACTTCCTCGATGGTGGAAAAACCTTCCTGCACCAGGATCGCCGCCACCTCCTCGTCCACGTCGAGCTGCTCCATGAACATCTTCTGCAGCTCCTCGGCCTCGGCCTCGATCTTCTTCTCGGCCTCCTCCTCGCTCATGACGTTGATCTGCCAGCCCGTGAGCTGGCTCGCCAGGCGCACGTTCTGGCCGCCGCGGCCGATGGCCTGCGAGAGCTGCTCCTCGGCCACCGCCACGTCCATGCTGTGCGAGTCCTCGTCCACGACGATGGACAGGGCCTCGGCCGGGGCCAGGGCGTTGAGCACGAACTGGGCCGGGTTCTCATCCCACAGCACGATGTCGATGCGCTCGCCCGCCAGCTCGTTGGACACCGCCTGCACGCGCGAGCCGCGCATGCCCACGCAGGCGCCCACCGGATCGATGCGCGGCTCGTGGCTGCGCACGGCGATCTTGGCCCGCGAGCCCGGATCGCGCGCGGCGGCCACGATCTCGATGAGCCCCTCGCCGATCTCCGGCACCTCGATCTTGAACAGCTCGATGAGAAAACGCGGATCGGTGCGGGACACGAACAGCTGCGGGCCGCGCGGCTCCTCGCGCACCTCCTTCAGGTAGCCGCGCAGGCGGTCCCCCGGGCGCACCGATTCACGCGGGATCATCTCCTCGCGCGGGATGAAGGCCTCGGCGTTGCCGCCCAGGTCCAGGTACACGTTGCCCCGCTCCACCCGCTTGACGATGCCCATGACCAGCTCGCCCACCCGGTCGCGGTACTGCTCCACGATCTTGGCCCGTTCGGCCTCGCGCACCTTCTGCACGATGACCTGCTTGGCGGTCTGGGCTGCGATGCGGCCGAACTCCACCGACTCGATGGGCTCCTCCACGTAGTCGCCCACCTGGACGTCCGGGTTCTCCAGCCGGGCCGCGCTCAGGGTGATCTCCCGGTCCGGGTGCTCGAGGGCGTCGTCCTCCACCACCTGCCAGCGGCGGAAGGTCTCGTAGTCGCCGGTCTCGCGGTCGATGGCCACGCGCACGTCGACGTCGTTGTGGTAGCGCTTCCTGGTCGCCGTCGCCAGCGCCACCTCGATGGCCTCGAAGATGATGTCCTTGTCCACGCCCTTCTCGGCCGAGACGGCGTCGACGACCAGCAGAATCTCTTTGTTCATCTCTGACTTACTCTTGCCTCGCCACGGCGGACAGTCCCGCCGGTTGTCCTAAGCGTCCCCTGCCGACGGCGCCTCGTACACCAGGTTGGCCCGGTCCACCCGGGCCAGGGGCACCTCGTGCACGGTGCCGTCGTCCTCGCGCACCCACACGGTGTCATCCTCCACCCGTTCCAGCCGCCCGGCCAGCCGGCGCCGGCCGGCCACCGGTTCGCGCAGCCGCAGGCGCACCCGCCGGCCCAGCACCCGGACATAGTGCCCGGGCCTGAACAGGGGCCGGTCCAGCCCCGGCGAGGACACCTCCAGCCGGTAGTGGCCGTGGATGGGGTCCTCCACGTCGAGGATGCCGCTCACCTGGTGGCTGACGCGCTCGCAGTCATCCAGGGTGATGCCGTCCTCGGCATCGATGTACACGCGCAGCAGCGAGTGGCGCCCCTGCGGCAGGTATTCGACACCCAGCAGCTCGTAGCCCAGCGCGGCCACCGCCGGTTCGATGAGGGCCGTGACCTGTTCCGCCACCCGGCTCATGTGCCGCCGTCCCAAACAAAAAATGGGCCACGAGGCCCACCATCAACATGCATCCCGCGAAGCATAGCATCGCGCGGGACGCCCGCCAAATCATGGGCCGCTCCCTGCGTCCCCGGCCCCGCCTGTGTCCGCCGCCCCGCTCCGGTGCGGCTCAAACAAAAAACCCCGTGATAAACGGGGTCTTTGACAGACGCGTGTTGGTAGCGGGGGCAGGATTTGAACCTACGACCTTCGGGTTATGAGCCCGACGAGCTACCGGACTGCTCCACCCCGCATCAGCTGCGCGGAATTGTAATGGCGAAACCGCCGCTTTTCAAGGGGCCCGGCTGCCGGTTTTCGTTTCAACTTTTTGAAAATGCGGCCGAATTCTCCCGGTTCAAGTCCCCTGCCGGCGGGCCGATGGTACTGGACAGGCAGCCCCGGCGCCCCACATTGCACCCGTCAACGGGTGCAATGTGCAAACGTGGACACGGCCGCACCCCGGGGGATATCCGTAAGTCATTGATTTAATTTGATAATGACTTGTGGTACAGGAATTGCTCTTGGCCATGGGCAAACCCGGGGCCGCAGCCGGGCAGGAACGGCCCGCGGGCGGCGAAGGAAACCCAACGTTTTGGAAGCTTTCAGGAGTGAAATTCCCATGACAGTCGATCGCAGAACCTTCCTCAGGGCGGGCATGGCCGCCGGCACCACCGCACTGGCCGTGGGCGCCGGATTGCTCAGTCCCGGCCGCGTGCTCGCCGCCTGGCCCAAGAACGCCTTCATGGCCACGAGCCTGGACGATGCCCTCAAGGCCATGAACCTCAGCGGGGCCCAGGCCAGCAGCCAGGTGATGGTGGACGCCCCCGACATCGCCGAGAACGGCGCCGTGGTGTCGGTGACGGTGAAGACCGAGCTGCCGGACGTGCAGAGCATCACCGTGCTGGTACCCAAGAACACCATGCCCCTCATCTCCAGCTACGAGTTCGGGCCCCAGACCGAGGGCTTCATCACCAGCCGCATCAAGATGCGCGAGACCTCCGATGTCATCGGCGTGGTCAAGGCCGGGGGCAAGCTGCACATGGCCAAGAAACCGGTCAAGGTCACCCTGGGCGGCTGCGGCGGCTGACCCGTTCACCGAATATCGAAGAGGACTGCACAGATGGCAAAGAAAAAGATGAAGATCCGCGCCTGGATGGACGGCGATCGCGCCAACGTCAAGGCCATCATCTTCCATCCCATGGAGACCGGCCAGCGCAAGGACAAGGCCACGGGCAAGGTCATCCCGGCCCATTACATCACCGAGGTCAAGTGCACCCACAACGGCAAGACCGTGCTCACCTGCCTGTGGGGCCCGGGCGTGTCCAAGAACCCCTTCATGTCGTTCCGCTTCCGCGGCGCCAAGAAAGGCGACACCCTCAAGATCGCCTGGGTGGACAACAAGGGCAACACCGGCGAGGGTGAGGCCACCATCAAATAGGGACGAGGGGCGAGGGCCGAGGACTGGCGAACTCCTCGCGTCCTGGCCGGCGACCCTGAACGGGAACGGGCACTTTGGTGCCCGTTTCTTATTTTCAGGGACAAGTGCCGAGTTTCAAGCCTCGTCCCTCGTCCCTCGTCCCTCGTCCCTCGTCCCTCGCCCCTTGGCCCTCGTCCCTTGGCCCTGAAATAGAGAACGGGCGCCGAGGCGCCCGTTCTCAACCACATGGCGGAAAGCCGGTTTACGGCTTCACGTACAGGTAGCCCTGCTGCTGCAGGTGCGCCACGTGGGCCACGCCCGAGGGGATGATTTCCACGTTCTCGTTGATCTTATTCTTGTCGATCTTCTTGCCGCGGATGGTGTTGGCGCAGATGGTGAACTTGACACCACGGTTGGCCAGCGACGCGATCCGGTCGG
>JALUTW010000225.1 GCA_027021685.1 Chromatiales bacterium
CGCGCGGTGCTGGAATTCATGAACGAGCCGCCCTTTGCCGGGCGGGTGCCGGTGGTCATCGGCGACGACGTCACCGACGAGGACGCCTTCCGCGTGGTCAACCTCCTGGGCGGACACAGCATCAAGGTGGGCGAGGGCGACAGTTGCGCGCGCTGGCGGCTGGATTCGCCGGCGGCGGTGCTGGCCTGGCTGGGCGATTACGCCGCCTGGCTGGAGTCTGCGGGGAAGAACGGGCATGAGTGATCTCAATCTCATCATCATCGGCAACTGCGCGGTCAGCGCCCTGCTCAACGAACGGGCCGACATCGTCTGGTCGTGCATGCCGCGCTTCGACAGCGACCCGGTGTTCCACGCCCTGCTGGCCAACGAGGACGACAACCCGGACCGCGACGGGGTGTTTTCCATCGAGCTGCTGGATTTCACCCATGCCGAGCAGGCCTACCTGGAGAACACGCCCATCGTGCGTACGGTGCTGCACGATCGCCACGGGGGCAGCGTGGAGGTGATCGACTTCGCCCCGCGCTTCCGCCATCACGGGCGCCAGTTCCATCCGGTGATGCTGGTGCGGCGGTTGCGACCGCTGTCGGGGCGGCCGCGCATCCGGGTGCGGCTGCGGCCGGTGGAGAACTGGGGCGCCCAGTCGGCGCGCCACACCTACGGCAGCAACCACATCCGCTATGTCTTCGCCGACCAGGCCCTGCGCCTGACCACCGATCTCTCCGTCACCGCGGTGCTGGAGGAGCAGCCGCTGATCCTGGAGGGGCCACGCGACCTCATCTTCGGCCCCGACGAGACGGTGAGCGGTGACGTGCAGACGGTGGCCCGGGAGTTCTTCGAGTCCACCCACGGCTACTGGCGCCAGTGGGTGCGGTATCTCAACATTCCCTACGAGTGGCAGGACGCGGTCATCCGGGCCGCCATCACGCTCAAGCTTTCCGCCTACGAGGACACCGGGGCCATCATCGCCGCCATGACCACCTCCATCCCGGAGGCGCCGCACACGCCGCGCACCTGGGACTACCGCTATTGCTGGCTGCGCGATGCCTATTTCGTGATCAACGCCCTCAACCGCCTCGGCAAGACCGAGACCATGGAGCGGTTCCTGAGCTTCATCCTCAACGTCATCGCCAACCACCAGGGGGAGTGGCTGCAGCCGGTCTACCGCATCGACGGGCGCTCCCGCATCGACGAGCGCATCATCGAGACCCTGCCCGGTTACCGCGGCATGGGGCCGGTGCGGGTGGGCAACCAGGCCTACAGGCAGAAGCAGAACGACGTGTTCGGCTCCGTGACCCTGGCGGCGGCCCACGCCTTCATCGACCAGCGCATGGAGCGGCGCGGCGACCGGGTCCTGTTCGAGTCGCTGGAACCGCTCGGCGAAATGGCCTATTGTTGTTACAACACCCCGGACGCCGGCATCTGGGAGTTCCGGGAGACAGAGCAGGTCCACACCTTCTCGGCGGTGATGTGCTGGACCGCCTGCGACCGGCTGGCCAAGATCGCCGGCCACCTGGGCATGGACGGGCGCATGCGGTTCTGGCGGGGCCGGGCCGACGAGATGCGCCGCGTGATCATCGGCCAGGCCTGGCACGAGTCCCGCCAGTCCTTCGTGGACAGCTTCGGCGGCGAGCACCTGGACGCGAGCCTGCTGCTGCTGCAGGAGCTGGGCTTCCTCAACGCCGATGACCCGCGCCTGCACAAGACCGTGGCCGCCATCGAGAGGGAACTGAAGCATGGCAACTTCATTTTCAGGTACGTGCGCGAGGACGACTTCGGCACGCCGAGCACGGCGTTCATCATCTGCACGTTCTGGTACATCGACGTCCTGGCGGCCATGGGGCGCAAGGAGGAGGCCCGCTCCCTGTTCGAGGAGCTGCTGGCCCGCCGCAACGTGCACGGCCTGCTGTCGGAGGACATCGACCCCCGCACCGGCGAGCTGTGGGGCAACTTTCCCCAGACCTACAGCATGGTGGGACTCATCAATTCGGCCATGAAGCTTTCGGATCCCTGGGAGGACGCCCTGTGAGCGAACGCCTGGTCGTCGTCTCCAACCGGGTGGCGGTGCCGCGCAGCCTGCGGCCGGCACCGGGCGGCCTGGCGGTGGGGGTGCTGGAGGCCCTGCGCCAGACCGGCGGCATCTGGGTGGGCTGGAACGGCAAGGTGGCCAAGGGCACCGAGCGGCCCACGGTGGAGGTCCAGCAGCAGGACGACATCGAGTACCTCACCCTGTCCATGTCCCAGGCCGACTACGAGGACTACTACCTGGGCTTCGCCAACCGGGTGCTGTGGCCCCTGTTCCACCTCCGTCTCAACCTGGTGCAGTACCGGCGCCGCTACCTGGAGGCCTACCGCCGCTTCAATGAGAGCCTGGCTTTGCAGGTGGAGCGGGTGCTGCGGCCCGACGACCTGCTGTGGGTGCACGACTACCACCTGATTCCGGTGGCCCGCAACCTGCGCAAGGCCGGCTGCCGCAACC
>JALUTW010000226.1 GCA_027021685.1 Chromatiales bacterium
GCATACCGCTGACGGCGCGCTCGTCGTGGAGGTGGCGGACCGGGGTCCGGGCCTGCCGGACGAGACCGCGCGCCGTGCGCGCCGGGGTCCCTGCACCGGGCCGGCCCAGGGGCTGGGCCTGGGATTGTTCCTCAGCCATGCCGTCATCGAGCGCATGGGTGGCGAGGTGAGCCTGTTTCCACGCGAGGGCGGCGGGACGCGGATCCGGGTCCGCCTGCCGCTGATGGAGGCGGTCCGTGGCTGAGACCGGCGTGCCCCTGCTGCTGGTGGACGACGACGAGGTGTTCTGCGCCACCATGGCCCGGGCCCTGGGCCGGCGGGGCTATGCCGTCACCGTGGCCCACGATTCCGCCACCGCCCTGGAACGGGCGCCCGGGCAGCGTGCGGCCGTGATCGATCTGCGCATCGGCGAGGAGTCGGGCCTGGCGCTCATCGCCGAGCTGCACCGGCGCCATCCGGAGCTGGCCATGGTGGTGCTCACGGGGTACGCCAGCATCGCCACGGCGGTGGAGGCGGTGAAGCTGGGCGCCCGCCACTATCTCACCAAGCCGGCCGATGCGGCCGAGGTGGACCAGGCCCTGCGCAAGGCCCGCGGCGATCCGGACACGCCCATCGCCGAGCATCCCATGTCGGTGGACCGGCTGGAATGGGAGCACCTGCAGCGGGTGCTCATGGAGCACGGGGGCAACATCTCCGCCGCCGCCCGCGCCCTGGGCATGCACCGCCGCACCCTGCAGCGCAAGCTGCAGAAACGGCCGGTACGGCGGTGAAGCGCCGCGCAGCGTATGTTTATCCCCTCACCCTGTCCCTCTCCCGGAGGGAGAGGGGACCGTCTTTTCGCGCGTGGTTTGGTGTTGGTGCCGTGCTGATTTTTCCTGCCACCCTCTCCCCGCGGGGGAGAGGGTTGGGGTGAGGGGGTGTGCGCCGGGCTGACGGTGTCTCCTCACTCCTGTCCCTGGGGTTGTACCTGCACTGCGGTCATCTGTCATCTGACTTCCGATACCTGTCGTCTGATTCCGCACACCGGGCAGCCGGGATCGCGGCGCAGCCGCACTTCGCGCCATTCCATGTGCAGGGCGTCCAGCAGCAGCAGGCGCCCGTCCAGGGGATCGCCGGCATCCACCAGCAGCTTGATGGCCTCCACCGCCTGCACTGCGCCGATGATGCCCACCACCGGCGCCAGGATGCCGTTCTCGCTGCAGGTCTCCGCCACCCCGCCCTCCTCGCGGTAGAGGCAGCGGTAGCACGGGCTGCCGGGGCCGCGGTTGAACACGCTCACCTGGCCTTCCCAGCGCACCGCCGCACCCGAGACCAGCGGCCGGCCGGCGGCGACGCAGGCGGCATTGATGGCGAAGCGGGCCTCGAAGTTGTCGGTGCAGTCCAGCACCACGTCGGCATCACGTACCTGCGCCTCCAGCGCCGCGCCCTCCAGCATGCGGTCCACGATCTCCACCGTGACCTCCGGGTTGAGCGCGGCGATGCGCTCGCGGGCGGACTCCACCTTGGCGTGGCCGATGGCGGGCGTGGTGTGGATGATCTGGCGCTGCAGGTTGGTGAGATCCACGTCGTCGTGATCCACCAGGACGAGCCGGCCGACGCCGGCGGCGGCCAGGTACATGGCGGCGGGCGAGCCCAGCCCGCCCAGACCGATGATCAGGGCACTGGACTCCAGCAGCCGGACCTGGCCCGCCGCATCCACCTGCGGCAGCATGATCTGGCGGCTGTAGCGCAGGAGCTGATCGTCGTCGAGGTCCATGGCAGACGAACCGGCCGGGAACCGCGGGCCGGGATCAAAGGTATCCGCGCCAGTGATCGGGGCGGGGGTCGCGGCAGCCGTGGGGCCGGCGCTGGTACTGGCGCACGAACACCTCGCGTGTGGCCTTGGTGCATTTCTCGCACTGGAGGTTGGCGCGCAGGGTGTCCTCGGTGTAATGGGCCAGTGCGCGCTTGAGCTTGGTGAGCAGGCTGTTGTCCAGGTGGAAGCCGGCCGCCTGCAACTGCTGCTCGATGTCCTGCAGGGTGATGTACCGCAGGTCGTACTCCACCAGCAGGGCCAGGGGTGAAAGGGGCACCGCCCGCTCCACGCCCTCGCAGTCGGCCAGCATCAACGCGGCGGAGCCCGCCTGGTCGGGATCCGGGTGGGGCTCGATGAAGATGATTTCGCGGCTGCGCCGGATGGAATCCATGAAAAACGGCCTCCTTTCCGATACTAGCGCCCGGGGGGAATTAATCAAGCACGCCCGGTGGGGGAAGAAAACCGCCGTCTATTCAGCCGCTTGCAGGCGGCCCCCGGCCACCCGCGGCAGGCCCGCCAGGTCGTCGGCGGTGACTGTTTCGCCGAATCCGGCTCGGGCCAGGAGGTCGAGGACCGCTCCGCGCTGGTCCGCGCCGTGCTCCACCAGCAGCCAGCCGTCCGGGGCCAGCACCGCCGGGGCCCCGGTGATGATGGCGCGCAGGGCGTCCAGCCCGTCGGGC
>JALUTW010000227.1 GCA_027021685.1 Chromatiales bacterium
GCCGGCCTGGCCCTGGCCACCACCGCCTCGGCGTTTCTCAACGCGGGGCTGTTGTGGCGCGGCCTGCGCCGGGCCGGGGTGTACGTGCCCGGGCCCGGGTGGCGGCGCCTGGCGGCGCAGGTGGCGGTCGCGGGCGCTGCCATGACGGCCCTGCTGTGGTGGCTGTCAGGCGAGCCGGGGCAGTGGCTGGGCGGTGCCCCGGCCTGGCGCGCCGGCCGCCTGGCCCTGTGCGTGGCGGCAGGCGCGGCGGTCTACTTCGGGGTGCTGGCGGCGGCCGGCTGGCGGCTGTCGGCCCTGCGCCGGCCCGGGCAGGCCCGGTAGAACCGTTTTCGGGAAATCGGGGCGCGCGCCCGCGGGGAAATTTTTGGGACGGGTTCTAACGCCTTGTTATACTTGACCGCTTTTGAAGCGGCGCGTGGTAACCTGCCCCCGATGGAACTCATTCGCGGTCTGCACAACCTGCGGCCCCGGCACCGGGGCAGCGTGGCCACCATCGGCAACTTCGATGGCGTGCACCTGGGGCACCAGGCGGTCATCGGCCGGCTGGCCGAGCGTGGCGCCGAGCTGGGTGTGCCGGCGACGGTGATCACCTTCGAGCCCCAGCCGCTGGAGTACTTCGCCCCCGACCGCGTGCCGCCGCGGCTGCAGCGGTTCCGGGAGAAGATGGAGACCCTGCGCCGGTTCGCGGTGGACCGGGTGCTGGTACTGCCCTTCAACCGGCGGCTGGCGGAGATGACGGCGGAGGCGTTCATCCAGCGGGTGCTGGTGGACGGGCTGGAGGTGCGCTACCTGGTGGTGGGTGACGACTTCCGTTTCGGCCGCGGCCGCGAGGGCGACTTCGCCATGCTCGAGGCCGCGGGCCGGGAGCACGGGTTCACCGTGGCCCACCTGCACAGCTTCTGCGTGGACGGCGAGCGGGTGAGCAGCACGCGCATCCGCCGGGCCCTGGAGGCCGGGGACCTGGCCGCGGCCGAGCGCCTCCTGGGGCGGCGCTACTGCATGAGCGGGCGGGTGGCCCACGGCGACAGGCTGGGGCGCGAGCTGGGGTTTCCCACCGCCAACATCCACCTGCACCGCAAGGCCTCGCCGCTGGAGGGGATCTTCGCGGTGGAGGTGTTCGGGCTGGAGCGCGAACCCTGGCCGGCGGTGGCGAGCCTGGGCAACCGGCCCACGGTGGACGGCACCCGCACCGTGCTGGAAGTGCACCTGTTCGATTTCGACGGCGACCTCTACGGCCGCCACCTGCAGGTGAGCTTCCTGCACAAGCTGCGCGACCAGGAAAAGTTCGATTCCCTGGCCGCCCTGCAGGCGCAGATCGCGGCCGACGTGGCGCAGACGCGCGCGTTCTTCGACCGCTGGTACGCGAAGGACGCGTGCCGGTGAACGATGCCCAATGACGACAGGCGGTGACCCGTGAGCGACTACAAGGACACCCTCAATCTTCCCCGCACCGACTTTCCCATGCGCGGCAACCTGGCCAGGCGGGAGCCGGACCAGGTCCGGGCCTGGCGCGAGAACCGGCTCTACGAGCGGCTGCGCGAGCACTGCCGGGGCCGGCCCCGGTTCCTGCTCCACGACGGTCCGCCCTATGCCAACGGCGACATCCACATCGGTCACGCGGTCAACAAGATCCTCAAGGACATCATCGTCAAGGCACGCACCCTGTCCGGGTTCGATGCACCCTTCGTCCCCGGCTGGGACTGCCACGGCCTGCCCATCGAGCTGCAGGTGGAGCGCGAGGTGGGTAAGCCCGGGGTGGCGGTGAGCCCGGCGGAGTTCCGCCAGGCCTGCCGCGACTACGCCGCACGCCAGGTGGACGGCCAGCGCGAGGATTTCCGCCGCCTGGGGGTGCTGGGCGACTGGGAGCGGCCGTACCTCACCATGGACTTCCGGTTCGAGGCCGACATCATCCGGGCCCTGGCGCGCATCATCGCCAGCGGCCATCTGCACAAGGGGGCCAAGCCGGTGCACTGGTGCATCGACTGCGGCTCGGCCCTGGCCGAGGCGGAAGTGGAGTACGAGGACAAGACTTCGCCCGCCATCGACGTGCGCTTCGAGGTCCAGGAAGAGCCGGCCCTGTTCGCCCGCTGCAGCACCGAGGGGGAGGACCATGGCGAGGGCACGCTGTCGGTGGTCATCTGGACCACCACGCCCTGGACCCTGCCGGCCAACCGCGCGGTGGCGGTGCATCCGGATCTCGAATACGTGGTGGTGCAGACTCCCGGCGTGGGAGAGCATCCCCCGGAGCGGCTGATCCTGGCCGAGGCCCTGCTGGCCGACTGCATGGCCCGCTGGGAGGTGTCCGACTACCGGGTCCTGGCCCGCTGCAGGGGGGCGGAGCTGGAGGGCCTGAAACTGGCCCATCCCTTCTACGACCGCGAGGTGCCCGTCATCCTGGGTGAGCACGTGACCACCGAGGCCGGCACCGGCTGTGTCCACACCGCGCCCGGCCACGGCCAGGATGACTTCGTC
>JALUTW010000228.1 GCA_027021685.1 Chromatiales bacterium
CGCCACCGACTGGTCGGCGTTCAAGGACCTGCCGGCCTTCGAGGTGGCCAACCGGCGCAACGCTTATCAGGTGTTTCTGGCCATGGAAGCCGAGATGCTGCAGGAATGAGGAGGGTGCCGGTGCCCAACCGCCGGCCTGCCCCGGCCACGGCTCCGGGCCGCGCGGATGGGCTTGAGATCGGCCTGTGGCGGCCTATACTCTGAATAGGGGCAGCCGTGTCTGGTCGCGCAGCCATAACCGGGCGTTGCCGGGACCTGTGTCGGAAGTCCGCGCGGACAGCGACGTGAGCCCCGGCCGCGCGCGCGGCCGGGGAACTTGAGACGGGTTCTGATACACACTGCGCAGCAGTCCCATCCGGCTCTTTCCCGGCCCCTCTCGGGTACGAGACCTCTTTCGGGTGATTCTTCCCGCCTGTCCTGTATGGAGGAGGTGCGAAATGAATACCGCTGTTTCCGGTGAGAACAACGCCCCGCTGTATGCCGGGTGTCGCAGGCTTGCGCTCGATGCCCCCTTCAGATGGCTGAGAAAGGGGTGGCAGGACTTTCGGCGCGCACCTTTGCACAGCCTGGCCTACGGGGTGATATTCACCGCCATCGGCTGGTTGCTGATCTACCTGTCAAGGGTGGACATGATCTATTTTCTGCTGGGCCTGTTTGCCGCCGTGCTGGTCGTGGGGCCGGCGCTCGCATTCGGCCTGTATGACGCAAGCCGGCAGATCGAGCTCAACCGCAGTCCCAGCTTTCGGCACGAGCGAAGAAAGGCTCTGCATGAGATGGGGCACGAGCTCATGCTCGCCTTGTGGCTGAGCCTGACGTTCATGGTCCTGCTTCTTCTGATAGCAACGGTCATGGATGTGGTCGTGGCGCCTCCGCCATATCCCGTTCGTGCCGCGGTGCCCATGACCGACACGGCATTCCTGGTGGTGGCGGCCGTCTTCGGGGTCCTGCTGTTTTGCATCAGTGCCTTCGCGTTGCCCATGATCGTGGACCAGGACGCAACCGCGGTGACCGCCATCGCCACCAGTCTCAACGCCGTATGGCGGAACAAGGGGGTCATCGCCCTGTGGGCGTTGCTGGTTCTGGTGCTTGCGGCCGCGGGATTTGCCACGGCACTGGCGGGATTCATGGTCATTGCACCGGTGCTCGGCTACGCGACATGGCATGCGTACCGGGAGGCCATCGTCGCCGGGGATCGCGGCCAACGATACTGATTCACCGTTTCTGGATGCCGGCCGCCAGGGAAGGACGGCCGGCTCTTGTGGGCCGCGGGCCTGATCAGGCCACCCCCGAACCGCCTGACCTGCAATCTTCCGGCCTACGCACCGCCGCTGGCGGTTTCGGGCTGCTGGCCGCCGGCCACGGTGTTGCCACCCAGGGCCTTGGCCTCGTCCAGCGCCGCCGCGGCACAGGCCACCAGCGGTTCCACCGCATCGCCGTCATCGGGGTATACCGCCAGGCCGATGCTCACGGTGATCCGCCGGGCCGGCATGCCGGTGGCGAGTGCCAGGTCCTGCCCGGCGATGTGGCGGCGCAGGCGGTGGGCGGTGGCCAGGGCGTCGTCCACCCCGATGTCCGGCATGACGATGACGAACTCGTCGTTGCCGAAACGGGCCACGATGTCCACCGGCCGGACCAGGCGGCTCAGGGTCACGGCCAGGATGCGCAGGGCCTCGTCACCGGCCAGGTGGCCCAATTCCTCGTTGAGACGGCCAAGACCATCCACATCCACCATGAGGAGGGCAAAGGGCTGGGCGTAGCGGCGCGCCCGCTCCAGCTCGGTGTCGAAGCGGGCCTTGAACTCACGGCGGTTGATGAGCCCGGTGAGACTGTCGTGGATGGTGTGCAACTGCACCGTGTTCTGGCTGCTGCGCAGCATGCCGGCCATGCAGTTGTAGCCGTCGGCCAGCCGTCCCAGCTCACCCGGGTCGGCGCTCTCCACCCGGTGATCCAGCTCGCCGCTCATGATTCGCTCGGCCCCCCGGCGCAGGCGGCGCAAGGGCTCGAATACCGCCAGGTACAGCAGGCCGCCGGCGGTGAGGGCGAACAGGAAGCCGAAGAAGGCCACGGCGGCGATGACCAGCACCGCATCCTTGTGATTCTGCAGCGCCCGGTAGAGGCCGGTGCGCGTGGCCTTGTGCACGGTGGACTCGAATTCCCCCAGTTGCCGCAGAACGGTGTCCACGGCGGCGGTGACGTCTCCGGGGCTGGTGGCGGCGTCCGGCTCCAGTCGTGGCCGCAACGAGGCCCAGGTGGCCGCCGCCTGCTCCAGGCCCGCCCGGCCGTGGAGGCGGGCCAGGCCGGTGGCCCGCGACTGGTCGAACAGGGTGTCCACGTCGTCCGCCAGCAGGGCCAGGGCGGCACCGGCCTCGGGCGTCGGGTCCAGCTGCAGGCGCCGGTGAAGCACGGGCACCCGGCGCAGCTGGTACTGCAGCTCGGTGACCACGTGGAGATCGTCGAACAGGCTTTCCACTGCGCCATCGAGGGTACGCAGGGAATTGACGAAGTAGACGTAACCCAGCCCGGCCAGGACCGCCAGCGGGATCAGCATCGCAGTGATGGCCAGCACCACGCGCAGGCGCAGGGAGGAAAGGAGTCGATGGCGCCGCTGTGTGGTCGAGGTATCCATCCGTGGGGGCTCCGCCCGGGGCGGACGCCACCCGTGGCGCCCGCATTGGGTTTGAGTATAGCAGGCCGCCGGTGTCTGCTGGCGGAACCAGAACCCGTGTTCCGCGCGGCCGCGGGGAATTCCGAGACAGGTTCTACAGTGCCGGGGTGGCGATGGCCAGCACCGGCCGGCGCGGCGGCGCCGGCTGCTCCCGCTGCAGGTACCAGTCGAGAATGTCGTAATAGCTGCGGATGTTCTCCACGTAGCGCACGGGTTCGTTGCCACGGGCGTAGCCGTAGCGCGTGGTACGGTACCACTTGCGCTTGCGCAGCAGCGGCAGGTTCTCGCGCACACTGGCCCAGGCATCCGGGTTGCCGCCGCGCCGGCGGGTGATGTCGCGGGCATCCTCCAGGTGCCCGAAACCCACGTTGTAGGCGGCCAGGGCCAGCCAGGTGCGGTCGGGCTCGGGAATGTGGGCCGGGATGCGTTCGATGAGCCGCGCCAGGTAGCGGGCGCCGCCCTCGATGCTCTGTACCGGGTCGGTGCGGCGGCGGATACCCAGGTGGCGGGCGGTGGCACGGGTCAGCATCATCATGCCGCGCACCCCGGTGGGCGAGACCGCGTGGGGATTCCAGTGGGACTCCTGGTAGGCCACCGCGGCCAGCAGCTTCCAGTCCAGGCCGTGCCGCTCGGCGGCTGCTTCGAACAGCTCGCGGTAGCGCGGCAGGCGCCGCTTGACGTGGCGGAGGAAGGTGCGGGTGCCGGCGTAGTCGTAGCGGTCCACGTGCCGATAGTAACCCTGCACCAGCCGCGCCAGATCGCCGCTGGACTCCAGGCGCCGGAAGTAGTCCTGCGCGGCCCGGTAGAGGCTGTCGTCCTCGCCGAGCGCGAAGGCCCAGGCCAGGGGCTGGGGTTCGGACACGTCCAGCGCCACCTCCAGGTTGGGGAAGAAGCGCCGGTTGAGCGCCAGTTCGTTGGAGTCCACGATGGTGTAGTCGATGAGGTTCTCGGCCACCAGCTGCAGCAGCTCCATGCTGTCGGTCTCCGGCGACTCGCGCCAGGTGAGGTCCGGGTGCCGGGCCTTGAGGCGGCGCAGCAGCTCCGCGTGGCTGCTGTCGGCCACCACTTCCAGGTCGCCGCGGCGGGCCGCTTCCACCAGGCTCCGGGGGGCTTCCCCGCCGCGCCGGTAGACGAGCTGCTGGGTGATGTGCTGATAGGGTGGGGCGAAGCGTACCAGGCGGGCGCGGGCCTCGGTCACGGTGAGGCCGGCGGCGGCCAGGTCGGCGCGGCCCTCGCGCACGCCGTCCAGGATCTCCTGCAGGGTGTCCGGGGTCTCGATGACCAGTTCCACGCCCAGCTCGTCGGCGAAGCGGCGCAGGAGTTCATATTCCAGGCCCGCGGGCCCGGCCGGACCTTCGTAAAAGGTGGTGGCGGCCTGGCGGCTCAGGACCCGCAGCTCGCCGCGGGCCTTGACCTTCTCCAGCTGGGTGGAGGGCGGGGCGCAGGCCACCAGGATGACCGCGGTGGCCACCACGGCTGCGCCCATGACCCCACAGACGCGGCGCTTGTGAAGTGAGAACCCCATCACGCTTTCCTATCGTCCCCGCCGCTTCCGGCTTGAGCCGCCGCCCCGCTGCAAAGTGGGGCAGGTTTAACAGAAAATTATAACATTCTGTTGTTGATCGGCCGAATTTGGTCGTATCCTATCGGGCTCCGGAGAGGTGCCGGAGCTGGCCGAACGGGCTTGACTCGAAATCAAGTGTACCCTTGCGGGTACCGTGGGTTCGAATCCCACCCTCTCCGCCATCCATGGCAAAGGGGGTCCGGAGGGCCCCCTTTGCCATGGACAGGTTGGTGGATTCGAACCCACGGAAATCAAAAGGTTGGGTTCGGTCCGGGCGGCGCAGGCCCGAGTCATCCCGCCCTCTGCGCTCCGTGTTCCATTTAACATGTTGATATCCCTGAACTTATCTGACAAGCCGCTTCCCTCGCGGGAAGGCTTGAGGCACCTTCCTTTCAAGTATAGGGGCGCGCTGCACCCGGCACAGTACCGCGTTCGCGTTAGGGCCACCGGGGGATGGGGAAGCCCGGAATGGCGCTGTTGAGGCTGGAGGGCCTGGGCCTGACTGCTGGCGGCAGGCCCTTGCTGGAGCAGGGAGAGCTTGCCGTCGAACCCGGAGAGCGCGTCGCCCTGGTGGGGCGCAACGGCACCGGCAAGTCCACCCTGCTCAGGGTCCTGGCCGGCCTGCGGGAGCCCGACGAGGGCGAGGTCTGGCGGGCGCCGGGCCTGCGCACGGGCTACCTTCCACAACATGCAGAGATCGACGCCGATGGCAGCGTGTTCGATGTTGTTAGCCTCGGTTTGTCGCAAGCCGGGGATCTGCTGCGGCGCCACCACGAGCTTTCGGCGCGCCTGGGCACCGGGGCCACGGCAGCGGAGCTGGAGAGCCTGCACCGGCTGCAGCAGGAACTGGAGGCGTGCGACGGCTGGCGCCTGCAGCAGCGGGTGGAGGCGGCCATCAGCCGGCTGGGCCTGGATCCGGAAACCGGGGTGTCCACCCTCTCGGGCGGCGGACGGCGCCGGGTTCTGCTGGCCCGCGCGCTGGTGAACGAGCCGGACCTGCTCCTGCTGGACGAGCCCACCAACCACCTGGACATCGAGGCGGTCACCCGCCTGGAGGAGATGCTGGCCGGGCTGCCCGCGGCGGTGGTGTTCGTCACCCACGATCGGGCCTTCCTGCGCCGGCTGGCCACCCGTATCGTGGATCTCGACCTGCGGCGGCTCACGAGCTGGCCCGGTGACTACGACCGGTACCTGGAGCGCAAGGCCCAGTGGCTGGAGGCGGAGGCTCGGGCCCGCCGGCGCCAGGACAGGCACCTGGCGGAGGAGGAGGCCTGGCTGCGGCAGGGCGTGAAGGCCCGCCGGCGCCGGGACCAGGGCCGCCTGCGGGCGCTGGCCGCGCTGCGCGAGGCCCGGGCGCGCCGCGCCGAGGCCGTGGGGCAGGCACGGCTCGAGGCCGAGGCCGGGGAGCCGTCGGGCAAGGTGGTGGTGGAAGCCCGGAACCTGCTGGTGCGGGCCGGGGAGCGGGTCCTGGTGGACGGCTTTTCCATCCGCATCATGCGCGGGGACCGGGTCGGGGTGGCGGGGCCCAACGGATGCGGCAAGACCACGCTGCTGAAGGTGCTGCTGGGGGAACGGGCCCCGGAGGCCGGAGAGGTTCACCGCGGCACCCGGGTGCGCGTGGCCTGTTTCGACCAGGAGCGGCGCCGGCTGGACCCGGCGGCCACGGTGCTGGACAACCTCAACCACGGCGCGCAGACCGTGACCGTCAACGGCCGCAGCTGCTCGGTGTTCGGATACCTGCGCCGGTTCCTGTTCACGCCCGAGCAGATTCGGTCCCCGGTGTCCACGCTCTCCGGCGGCGAGCGCAGCCGCCTGATGCTGGCGCGCCTGTTCACCCGGCCCGCCAATCTGCTGGTGCTGGACGAGCCCACCAACGACCTGGACGTGGAAACCCTGGAGCTCCTGGAGGAGCTGGTGGCCGAGTACGAGGGGACCGTCATCGTGGTGAGCCACGACCGGGAGTTCCTCGATCGCACCGTGACCAGCCTCGTGGCCTTCGAGGGCGGGGGCCGGGTCCGCGAGTACGTCGGGGGCTGGAGCGACTGGGTGCGACAGCGGTCACGGAACCGCAAGCCGGAGCCGGACGTGATTAAAGTCGGGGACACGGCGGCCGACAAGCGGAGGACGCGGAAGCGTGCCCGTCCGGCCCGGCTGGGTTACCGCGAGCAGCGGGAGCTGGCCGCGCTGCCCGAGCGCATCGAGGCCCTGGAGGCGGAGCAGGCGGCGCTCAATGCGGCCATGTGCGAGCCGGATTTCTTCCGCCGCGACGGGGCCGAGATCGCCGCCGCCCGGTCCAGGCTCGCGGCACTGGAGGCCGAGCTGGAGCAGGCCTACGCCCGCTGGCAGGAGCTGGAGGCGCTGGCCGCCGGCGGCACCGGCCGGGACGGCCCGGCCGCATCCTGACCGGCAGGCTGTCGAAAAACAGCCTGCCCGGGCGGGGCAGGGAGGTCCCGCCCGCAAATCGGGCGCGCAGGCGCTTGATTCGGCGCAGCCGAACCCGGGCCTGCGCGGGGTTCGGGGCGTCGAAGAAGCCAGGATGACCTTGTTCGGCATCCTGCTGGTGAACCTGAACGGAACACATCCAAACAAGGGGATACATAATGAAAACCAGACTGACGTTTCTCATGCTTGCCGGAATGCTGCCCGGTCTCGCCGCCGCCGACAGCCTGGGCCTGTGGGTGGGGGCCGGCCAGTGGGACCGCGAGGTCACGGGGTACGTGCGGGACACCAACGACCCGGCCGACAATTTCAACCTGGACAATGCGGCCCAGGGCGTGGCCATGGGGGACAAGCGCGAGGGCTATCTCTATGCGGTCATCGAGCACCCGGTGCCGATGCTGCCCAACGTCAAGGTGGTGTCCACCTCCCAGAGCCACAGCGGATCGGGGACCTACAACCGGACCTTCGGCGGCATCACCTTCAGCGAAGACGTGGATGCGACCCTGGACCTGGATCACACCGACATCACCATTTACTGGCAGGTGCTGGACAACGTGGTGGAGCTGGATCTGGGCCTCACCGCGCGCAAGTACGACGGCCGCGTGCGGGTGGTGGGCAAGACCAGCGGCAACGTGGGCGAAGAGGCCATCGACAAAACCCTGCCCCTGGGCTACGCCCGGGTGGGGTTCGACCTGCCGCTGACCGGCCTGTCGCTGGCGGTGGAGGGCAACCTCATTTCCGTGGGAGACAGCAGCGCCAGCGACATCACCGCAAAAGTGATGTACGAGACCAGCTTCGGTCTCGGCGTGGAGGGCGGCGTCCGCAAGCAGACCATCGAACTCGACCTGGCCGATACCAAGACGGTGGCCTCCGACCTCACCTTCAACGGCGTGTTCGCCGGCGTGTTCTTCCACTTCTGACGTCCGACCCGGGGGTGCGGCGGAAGGGCGCCGCACCCCCGCCTTTCCCGTTTTTCCGAAAATTTTTTTTCTGTTTTGTGAAGTGCGTCACATGACGTCACGCCCGCTCCACGCGCTGTTTTTGCACTTTTCGTGCTGTTATTAAAAAAACGGTTATTTTCAATAACTAATGTCACTTTATTGAGGTTCGGCCTCAACTTCCAGCCGTTGCCTGAGGGCTTGACAGCAGGGCAAATCGAAAAAATCGATTAGGGATCTCCCTAATTGACATTAGGGAAAACCCTAATACGACCCCGGGAGATCCCTAGGTTGAATTAGGGATCTCACCAGCTTGCGGCTTCCGGTCCCGTTTGCATAAGTTTCGCCGTGAAGGCGCGCAGCGCCTTTGCTTCCGGCGGTGCATGCCGCGCGGAAGACGATCAACGCCTTGGGCGGCATGCGCAGGGAGTACGGAGGAAGGACACGGCGCATGCCGCGTGCAAGGAACGTGTTGCAGGTGGGTATGGAAGTCAAAGCGGAAACCGTCGCATCGCTGCCGCCCTCGTCATCCCCCGGCGGGGCGGCGCATGTCACGGGGCCGGAGTCCCCGGCCGACTATGCCCAGCGTTCCGCCCTGCTGGCCCGGACCGTGGTCCGGGGGCTGGCCCGGCTCGTCGAGGGCCAGCGCCGGCTGGCGGAGGAGTTCGGGCTGTCGCTGGGCCGGGTCTTCCCCAACAGCCACGAGTGGCTGGAGGGACAGAACCCGGAGGAGGCTCTGACCGCGCTGTTCCGCTCGGGCCATGTCCGTGCCGGCGAGCTGGAGGACCTGTTCGAGGACCTCTGCGCCCATCAGCTCGCGCTGGTGAGCGCGCTGGACGACATCGCCCTGGCGACCATGCGCCACCTCAGCCCGGAGCAACTCAGGGAAGACTATCCGGAACGCCGGATGAACGATGCGAAGGCCTGGCGCTTCTACAAGGAGCGCCTTCGCGAGCTGGTCGAGAACGACAACCTCCGCTTTCAGCGCCTGGTGGGCACCGGGTTCGTGCAGGGCTACACCCGGGCCCGCGGCTGAGGGCGGGCGGGGCGGCGGGGCCGTCCCGGTCGTTCGGTTGAGGAGTTGCGACATGAAGTACGACGGGTTGTGGAAGACGGCCCTGGTGGCCGGCGCCATGTTGATGTTGGCGGCTTGCGGGGGACCCACCATCCGGGTTGGCCTGTCCTCCAACGCCAACCTCAACCTCAATGCCAACAGTGAGCCGCTGCCGGTGGTGGTGCGGATCTACCAGTTGTCGGACCGTGCGTCCTTCGACAACGCCACCTTCGCGGACATCTGGAAGCGGGACAACGCGGTGCTGGGCAACGCCCTGCTCACGCGCAACGAGGTGGTGATGAACCCTTCGGCCCAGGACGAGGTGGAATTCGACCGCCATGCCCAGGCCCGGTACGTGGGCGTGGCGGCGATCTTCCGCTCGCCCATCGAGAGCAAGTGGCGCGCGGTGTACGAGCTGTCCGACAGCTGGCTGGGCAAGAAGCTGTCCACCAGCTTCTCGGTGAGCCTGGTGGGCAACACGCTCCACATCACGGACTGAAGGGGGCGGCATGAGCAAGGCACTGCACAAGGTTCTGTGGGCGGAGGGCATGTTCCTCGGCCAGCAGCACTTCCAGCTCTGGGACCGTTACCACGAGGCCTATCACAGCCTGGCCACGCGCGGCATCTCGCCCCTGGGCTGGGGCCTGCTGGAGCTGACCCTGGAGGACGAGGCCCTGCAGAACGCCCAGTACCGGATCAGGACTGCGCAGGTCATCTTCCCCGACGGCCGCCTGGTGAGCTACGACGCGGCGGAGGACGAGCCCCTGGTGCTGCAGCTCGAGGGCGGCCACTCCGAGCGCATCGAGGTGTACCTGGGACTGCCGTTCAACCGGGGCGCGACCGGGATCAACGGCTACCGCAGCAACGGCAAGCTGTGCGCCTGGCGGGCCGACTATCGCACCGTGGGTGACGAGTACGACCCGGAGCGCCAGCGCGAGGTGATGCTGGGGCGGCCCAACCTGCTGCTGCTCACCGGTGAGGCCAGCCGCGAGAACATGACCTGGATCAAGCTGGACGAGCTGGTGAGCGACGGCGAGGGCGGGTACAGCCGGGTGCCGGAATACGTGCCCCCGGCGGTGCGCATCGGCGCCTCGGGGCACCTCACCGGACTGGTGCAGCGGCTCATCGAGCTGTTCCTGGCCAAGGTGCGGGTACTCAACGAGCGCCGGCGCCAGCTCTCGGCCTCCGTCGCCGACTTCGGCCACAGCGACGTGTCCAACTTCCTGGTGCTGCAGGCGCTGTCGGGCGCCATTCCGCTGCTCAAGCACTTCCAGGTCCACCCGGAACTGCACCCGGAGCAGCTCTACCAGCTCCTGGCCCGTGTCATCGGCAGCCTGTGCCCGTTCAGCTTCGAGCTGGACGTGCACGCCGTGCCGCACTACCAGCATTCCGACCTCACCGCCGTGTTCGCCGAGCTGGAGCAGCAGCTCCGCCAGCTCATCGAGGTGGCCATGCCAGCGAAGATCCTGTCGGTGAAGCTCAAGCGGGAAGGGGGCAACCTCTACTCGGCGGATGCCATCGACTCCACCCTGCTGGCCAACAACACCTTCTTCCTTGCGGTGTATTCGGAGTTCGACGACCCGCTGTGGGTCACCAAGTTCGAGCGGCAGGTCAAGGTGGGGGCGCGCAACGACATCGAGGCCCTCATCACCTCGGCCGTGCCCGGCGCCCTCATCAAGCACACCCCGCGGCCGCCCAGCAACATGCCGGTCAAGAGCGGTTTCGAATACTTCCGCATCGAGCCGCGCGGGGAATTCTGGGACCGCATCGTGGGCGACCAGACGCTGGCCGTCTTTCTCCCCAACGAGTTTGCCCGGGTGCGCATGGAAGTGGTCACGGTGCAGGAGTAGGACATGGGCAAGGCCATCGCCGTCAATCCCCTGCTGGAGTGCTGCACCTCGCTGTTCGCGCTCACCGCGCCGTTCCGCGGCGGGGAACGCGGGGAATCCCTGCCCGGCAACTACCGTGAGCGGATCCTCGCCGGTTTCGACGAGATGGAGCGCATGGCCTTCGAGCGCAAGATCACCATGCAGGTGGTCAAGGACGCCCGCTACGCCATGGCCGCCTACGTGGACGAGGTGGTGCTCACCTCGCAGTGGCCGGGGCGCATGGACTGGATGGCCAAACCGCTGCAGCTCGAATTCTTCGGCGACCATTCCGCGGGCGAGGGTTTCTTCACCAGGCTCGCGGAACTGCGCCAGGGCGGCGAGCGCAACCTGGACCTGCTGGAACTCTACTTCGTGTGCCTCCAGCTCGGCTTCGAGGGCGCCTACCGCTTCAAGGGGCTGGAGCAGCTCATGGCCCTGCAGGTGGACCTCAAGGCCCAGATCGACGGCTACCGGGGCACCCGCAGCCTGCGCCTGTCGCCGCGCGGCCTGCCCAGGGAAACGGCCTTCACCCGGGCGCGCAACGAGATCCCGTACTGGGTCATCGGCACCGTGACCGCGGCCGCGGTGTTCTTCACCTACGTCG
>JALUTW010000229.1 GCA_027021685.1 Chromatiales bacterium
ACTCCCTCGTGCATGGGGCCCCTCCCCTTTCTTTACTCATCATGGTGGTGTGGTTTGCAATCGCCTGCCGTCAGTGCCGTGTCCGGGCCTTGCGCCTGCGGCGCTCCCTGCCCTGATAATCTTGTTTTTTACGGTGGAATTGGATGGGGCGCGCCTGGGGGAGGGCGTACCGCTGTCCATCATCGATTTCATTCTATATAACCGTTCCTGATTCCGCTACACCAGGGCCCGGGAAGGCGTTTCGGACCAGGCCGATATCCGATGCCGCGGCACAAAGGATGCAGAGGCCGCGACGGGCCGAAAACAGTACAAGGATGCCGTCCCCGACCCGCCGGAATGCCCGGGCATGGTGCATCCCCGTTCATCCAGGTTATTTCCATTCCGCATGCAACACCACGTGGCCGCAGTTTCCACCGCGCATCCCGTCATGGAAACGGCGGGCCCGGCCCCTGCGGACATTCAGCCCGCCTCGCGCAGCGAGGCGTCCGCGTCGGCCTCGCCGCCCAGCGTGAAATAGAACGTCGCCCCCCGGTCCGGCTCCGACTCGGCCCAGACCCGGCCGCCGTGGCGGCGGACGATGCGGTGAACCGTGGCCAGCCCGATGCCGGTGCCTTCGAACTCGTCCACCCGGTGCAGCCGTTGAAAGGGGCGAAACAGCTTGTCGGCAAAGCGGGGGTCGAAGCCGACGCCGTCATCGCGCACGTAAAACACCGGCTGCCCCCCCTCGTCGAGAACGCCGAACTCGATGTGGGCGTGCTCTCGGATGCGCGTGTATTTCCACGCATTGTCGAGCAGGTTCTGCAGCGCCACCCGCAACAGGTTCGGATCCGCCCGGGCCGCGATCCCGGGAGTGATGTCGAGCGTGACCCGCCGCTCCGGTTCCGCCGCGCGCAGGGTCTCGGCGATCTCGGCGGCCAGGGCACTCAGGTCCACCTCGCCCCATTGCAGGGAACCGCGCGAGACCCGTGACAGCATGAGCAGGTCCTCGATGAGCTGGCCCATGCGCTTGGCCCCGCGGTTGATGCGATCGAGGTAGTCACGCGCGGTGTCATCGAGTGTGGCCCCGTAGTCCTCCACCATCGCCCGGCTGAAGCCCTCGATGGCCCGCAGGGGCGCGCGCAGGTCGTGGGAGACGGAATAACTGAAGGCCTCCAGTTCCTCGTTGACCGCCTCCAGCTGGCGGCTGCGCTGGCGTACCAGTTCCTCCGCCCGGCGCCTGGCGCTCACGTCCAGGGCGTAGACGATGGTGCCGGCGGGACGACCCTGGACATCCTGCATGGGGGACAGGGACAGATGGACATCCACCAGCCGGCCCGACTTGTGACGCAGGCGCACCTCCCCTTCATGGGCCCGGCCGTCGGTCAGGGCCCGGCCGATGACCTCGTTGGCGGCCGCGGACTCCTCGGCCAGCAGCTCGCGCGGCGAGCGGCCGAGCATCTCGGCCGCGGCATAACCCAGCAGGCGCTGGGCACCCATGTTCCAGCTTTGCACCCGGCCTGTGGTGTCCACCGTGATCACGGCATCGTGCACCTGATCGATGATGCGCGCCTTCTCGTGCACCTCGCGGGTGCGCTCGGCCACCAGCAGTTCCAGCTGTTCGCGATGGCGCTTGAGCTCGGCCGCGGTGCGGCGATGCTGGTCCAGTTCCAGGGCCATGGACAGAAAATCGGCCACCGAGCCGGCGAAGTTCTGCTCGTCCAGCTCCCAGTGGCGGCTGCCACCCACATGTTCGTGGCAGATCACACCCACCACCTGGCCGCCGATGCGCAGGGGGGCGTCCAGCATGGCCCCGATGCCGCAATCGTCGAGATAGTTGCCGCTGAACTCCCGGGTGGCCGGGTCGCGATGGGCATCCCCGGCCGCGATGACGCGCCCCGCCTCCAGGGCGGCAAAGTAGCCGGGATAGTCGGCCTGGGCCAGCATGGCGCCGCGGCTGTGGCGATCCGGCGTCTGCTCGAACAGGTCCTGGCACTCGATGGCACTGTTGTCGGCATTGAGCAACCACACGCTGACCCGCTCCACGTCCAGGGTCCGGGCCGCCGTCTCGGTCACCGCCGCGAACAGCTGAGGCAGAGGCAGCCGCGCCTGCTGGCGGGTCAGCTCCAGCAGCGCCGCCTGCTGGCGGGCCAGGCGTTCCTCGTTCTCGCGCAGCTGCCGCTCGGCACGCAGGCGATCGCTGATGTCGCGTGCGATGGTGGAGTAATACTCCACGCGGCCTTCGGCGTCGCGGTGGGCCACCACCACCTGCAGCGCGGGAATGCGCCGCCCCTCCGGGGCCAGCAGCACCGTCTCGCCGTACCACAGCCCCCGCTCCGCGGCCCGGGTCAGCATGGTCTCCACGCCCAGCGGCCCGCTGCGGGAGGCGACGTATTCCCCCAGCGGCCGGCCCGGTACCCCGGCGGGGTCGTCGATGCCCAGCATGTAGCGGCCCGGGGTGTTGAGGTGCATCAGGCAGCCCTTGGTGTCCACCAGCGCCACCAGGTCCGGGATCGCCTCGAGCAGGGCCATGAGGCGCTCGCGGGTGAGTTCCGCCTTCTGCCGCTCGCTCAGGTCGCGGGCCAGGACCAGGTAGAGGATCTCGCCGTCGGACTCGAACACCGTGGACCGCAGCTCCACCGGAACCGTGCCCCCGTCGCGGCGCCGGAACCGCCCCTCCCAGGTCACGGACAGCTCCGGCTCCGGCCGCGGCCAGGGTGGAACGCTGCTGCCGCCGTCCGCCACCAGCTCCGCGATGTTCTGCGCCAGCAGCTCCGCCGGGGTGTAGTCGAGCAGGCGGCAGGCCTGGGGGTTGACGCTGCGCAGATTGCCGGCGGCATCGTGCACCAGCACGGCGTCGCCGGCGTTTTCCACCAGGGCCCGGAGCTGGCGTTCGCGCTGTTCCAGCCGCGCCACCGTCTCGCGCAGCCGGCGCAGGGTCCGCTTGCGGAACCACAGCAGCACCGCGACATAGACCAGCAGCAGGAGGCCCACGCCGTAGACCCCGAACCAGGCCAGCGCCGCCCGCCTCGCGCGCCCGGCCCAATGCTCGGCGTAGGCTGCATCGGCGGCCGCCACCGCACGGCCCAGCTCGCGATCCATCAGCGCGTGCAGGATCAGATCCGTGTCGCGGGTCCGGGCCAGGGCCATGCGCCCGTGCTCCACGAAGGCCTGGTGCAAGGCACGCAGCTCCGGCGGTGGAACCATGCCCTCGAGCCGGGCCAGGGTGTCCGCCGCCTGCTCCAGCACTTCAGGCCCGGGCCGGATCACCGCGCTGGACAGGGATCCCAGGAACCGGCCGCTGGCCGCGGCCAGCCGCAGGGCCCGGGGCCCGCGCGCCCGGCGGGTGATCTCGCGCTCCAGGCCCATGAGATAGTGCATGGAGTTGCGCAACACCGCGGTGTGCGACTTGAACCGTTCCACCCGGTCTTCCAGCGCCCGGACCTCGCGGCGCACCCGGGCCACCGCCGCCGCCACCTCGGGACCGCGGTCCACCACCGGCAGGGCGGCCACGCCATCGAGCAGGTCGTCCATCCCCGCCGCCAGCGGGTCGTAGTTCTGAAGCAGACCGGCCCGCACCAGCAGCAGGTCCCGGGTCAGGCGGGCCTCGCGGGTGATCACCGCGTCCACCCGGCGGTCGTCCTCCTGGGCCTGCTGCGGGTCGGCCCGGCGGGCCTGCACGTAGAACAGGCTGAGCACCGCCAGCAGCAGCACCAGCGCCAGGGCATGGAGCCATCCCGCCCGGCTCACGGGGGGTGCTCCGTCTCCGGCGGCGACGCCAGCGACCGGCCCCGCCAGCGCCCGGTGAGACTGTGCAGAAAGGCCACCAGGTCGGCCACGTGCTCCTCCGGCAGCGTCCGCCCCAGCTGCAGCCGCGCCACCCGCCGCACCGCTTCTTCCAGCGTCGCCGCGCTGCCGTCGTGGAAGTACGGCGCGGTCACCGCCACGTTGCGCAGGCTGGGCACCCGGAACACGTAGCGGTCGGCCTTGTTGCCGGTGACCAGAAACCGGCCGAGGTAGACCTTTTCGTCATCCCGCAGGCCCGGAGGATCGGCGAACACGCCGAAGCGGGCGAACAGGTTGCCGCCGATGTTGATCCCCTGATGGCAGCCGATGCAGCCGTAGTCGACGAAGTACCGCCAGCCGCGCTTCTGCTGCGGTGTCAGGGCATCGCGCTCACCGCGCAGGTAGCGGTCGAAGGGCGCATCGGGGGTGACGAGGGAGCGCTCGAAGGTGGCCAGGGCATCCAGCACCGCTTCGCGGTCGGGAGCGCGGCCGTAGATCTCGCGAAACAGGCGGCGGTAGTCCGCGTCACGCCCGATGCGTTCGAGGAGCTTCGGCCAGGTGGTGGCGGCGTGGCGCGGGTTGTGGAGGTCCGCCTCGGCCTGTTCCTCCAGCGTGCGAAAGGCCCCGCGCCAGGTGAGCCGGTGATTGAAGGCGGCATTGAACACCGTCGGGGCATTGACTGGGCCAGGCTCACCGTTGTTGGTCACCGAGCGGGGCAGGCCATCGTCACCGCCGGCCTCGAGCCGGTGACAACTGCTGCAGGCCAGGCGGCCGTTTTCCGCCAGGCGGGGATCGCGAAACAACCGCTCACCCAGCGCCACCTTGCGCGCGTCCAGGTCCACGACCCGGGGCAAGGGGCGCACCGCGCTGTGCAGAGACGGGTTGGAGCCTTCGTGCGCCGGTGCAACAACGGCGAGGAACAGCACACCGGCGGCGGCTACACCGGCCCGCAACGAATGGGGCTTGGGGTCCAAGAGGCCCTCGTTGAATCCGGAGCGAAATTCACACCATGGTGGTGGCAGCCGCCCTCACCGGCGACCCTGCCAGCAAAAGCTTAGCAACCCGGCCGCCCGGCTCCAACCGCGGCGGGCCGGCGTGCCGGAGGTTTCAATTCAGCCCGCAAAAATACGGAAATATCTCAATTCAAACAGTTGCCACTATATCCTTCTTGTCCATGTGTATTAGGTGGCATCGCCGGAGGCCTCGCCCGTCACCCGCTGCAGCGGCTGCCGGCCCAGGGTGAAGTGAAACTCGGCGCCCATGCCGGGCCTTGCATGGGCCCAGATGCGGCCGCCGTGACGGGCGATGATGCGCTGCACCGTGGCCAGGCCGATGCCCGTGCCCTCGTACTCGCTGGCCGGGTGCAGGCGCTGGAAGACGCCGAACAGCTTGTGCGCGTAACGCATGTCGAACCCGACACCGTTGTCGCGCAGGGTATAGATGACCTCTCCGCCCTCGCGCCGCTCTTCGAGGACGATCTCGGCCGGCTCGCGGGTCCGGGTGTACTTCCAGGCGTTGCCCAGCAGGTTGTCCATCATCAGGCGCAGCAGGCGGCGGTCTCCCACCACCGGTGTCCGCGCCTGGCAGCGGAACAGGACCTGGCGGCCGGGCTCGTGGGCCTGGAGCTGGCCCAGGGCCTCCGCGGCCAGCCGGCACAGCTGGACTTCTTCCTCCACCAGCTCGGCGCGGCCGATGCGGGAGAGATGCAGCAACCCGTCGATGAGCTGGGCCATGCGGCCGGCGGCACGCCGGATGCGCTCTAGATGGATGCGCCCTTCCTCGTCCAGCCGGTGGCCGTGGTCCTCGAGCAGCATCTGGCTGAAACCGTCCAGCGCCCGCAGCGGCGCACGCAGGTCATGGGACACCGAATGGCAGAAGGACTCCAGCTCCTGCGTGCGCTCGGCCACGCGTTCTTCCAGCCGCAGGCGCAGCTGCAGGTTCTCCAGCGCGGCCGACACGCGCTGCGCGTACAGGTGCAGGATCTGCATGTCCTGTTCGTCGAACCGCCCGCGGCGGCGGAAGGCCGCCAGTCCGGCCACCACGGTGTCTCCGGCCCGCACCGGCGCCAGGATGGCCGACGACAGGCCCAGGGCTTCCGCCAGCTCCCGGTCCACCCGCGGGTCATGGTCCAGGTCGTCCACCCGCAGGACCCGGTTGTGGCGCACCACCCAGCCACAGAGGCTGGTGTCGTCCAGCGACAGCCGGCGGCCCCGAAGCCGCCCGGCCCCCTCGCCTGCCGCCGCCTGGTAGACGACCCCCTCCCCGTCATCGGCCACCACCGGCACCGCGGCCAGGTCGGCCTGGACCAGCGCCTGCACGCCGGCACAGACCCGGGCATGGAAATCCTCCAGGCTGTACACCGGCAGCAGGATTTGCTGCACCTCGTTGTCCAGCCGCTCCAGCAGGACCTGGCGGCGCTGGCGCACGGCCTCGATCTCTCGCCGCTCGCTGATGTCGCGCACCAGCGCCAGCACGTTGCCGCCCGCCAGGCGGCGCAGGCGCACCTCCACCGGGAAGGTGCTGCCGTCACGCCGGCGCGCGGTCCACTCCACGTCCACCGCCTCGCCGGCCCGGGCCCGTTGCATCAGCGCCTGCACTTTCTCCATGTCGCAGTCGCTGCACATGAAGGTTCCGGGCGGGAGTTGCAGCATTTCTTCCCGCGTGTAGCCGTAGGCTTGCAGCGCATTGTCATTCACCTCCACCAGGCGGCCGTCGTCGCCGTGGACGAAGATCATGTCGGGGGAGGCGTCGTAGATGGCCTGCAGGAAATCGCGCGCGCCGGCCAGTTCCGCCTGGGTCTGCACCTGGCGGGTCACGTTCACCACGGTCCCCGCCATGCGCACCGGCTGGCCGCCGGCGTCCCGCATCACCTCGCCGCGGGCCTGCACCCACTGGTCGGAGCCGTCGGCCCAGCGCATGCGGTGCAGGACTTCGAACCGGCCGTCGCCCTCCATGGCCTCCTTCAGGGCCCGGTCGATGACCGGCAGTTCCTCGGGCGGCACCATGGCCCGGTAGAAATCCGGGCGCTCCTGCAGAGTCTCCGGGGGCTGGCCGAAGATGATCTCCACGCTGCCCCACCAGGTCACCTGGTCGGTTAGCATGTCGTGTTCCCAGATGGCGATGCGCCCGGCCTCCAGTGCCAGCTGCAGGCGCTGCTCACTGGCCCCCAGGGCGGCGGTGTGCTGGCGCACGCGCCGGTGCAGCCGCCAGATGTGGACCAGTGCCGCCGCCAGGATCGCGGCCAGCCCGGCCGCGGCCCATCCGAACCAGGTCACCAGGGGTGGCGCGGCCGCGGGTGCGGCGGCCACGGGGGTGGAAGCGAGGCAGAGGGACAGGAGGCGCAGGCCCGCGCCGGCGCGCCGGCAGCCGCCACGGCGGCGGCCGGACCACCGGCCGGGGCGACCCGTGGCCACCCTGTCCGGGGCGTCGTCTCCAGGGAGGGTTCCGCCGCGGATCTCCGCTTTCCCACCCTGCAAGCCGGAACGCGGGTCGAGGACCATGTCTCTGTGTCGGCACCACGGGCCGACGACTTGAGCG
Organism: Chromatiales bacterium; assembly: GCA_027021685.1. Taxonomy (GTDB): domain Bacteria; phylum Pseudomonadota; class Gammaproteobacteria; order CAMYNG01; family CAMYNG01; genus JALUTW01. The sequence continues at coordinate 7,300 of JALUTW010000229.1, forward strand.
CAACGGGGAAACTCGGCGGCCTACGCGATGCGCACCCGGGCAAACCGGCGCTTGCCCACCTGCACCACGTACGGCCCGCCCGCCGCCAGCTCCAGGTGGGGATCGCCGACGCGCTCGCCGTCCACGCGCACCGCGCCCTGGCGCACCATGCGCAGGGCCTCGGACGTGCTCTTGACCAGCCCGGCCTCCCTGAGCACGTAGCCGATGGCCAGCCGGCCCTCGGGGGCCGCCAGGTTCACCTCCGGCATGTCCTCGGGCAGGGCCCCCTTCCGGAACCGGGCGATGAAGTTTTCCCGCGCGCGGCGGGCGGCCCCGGCGTCGTGGAACCGGGCCACGATCTCCTCCGCCAGCAGGAACTTGATGTCGCGCGGGTTGGCGCCTTCCGCCACCTGGCGGCGAAACCCGGCGATCTCCTCCGCCGGGCGGAAGCTCAGGAGCTCGAACCAGCGCCACATGAGTTCGTCGGAGATGGACATGATCTTGCCGAACATCTCGTCCGGCGGCTCATCGATGCCCACGTAGTTGCCCAGGGACTTGGACATCTTCTGCACGCCATCCAGGCCCTCGAGGATGGGTACCGTGATCACCACCTGGGGCGCCTGGCCGTAGTGCTTCTGCAGCTCGCGCCCCACCAGCAGATTGAACTTCTGATCGGTGCCGCCCAGCTCCACGTCCGCCCGCAGGGCCACCGAGTCGTAGCCCTGGATCAGTGGGTACAGGAACTCGTGGATGGCGATGGGCTGGCCCGCCTGATAGCGCCTGGAAAAATCGTCTCGTTCCAGCATGCGCGCCACCGTGTGCCTGGCCGCGAGCTGGATGAGATCCGCTGCGCTCATCTCGTTCATCCAGCTGGAGTTGAACATGACCAGGGTCTTTTCCGGTTCCAGGATCTTGAAGATCTGCTGCTCGTAGGTGCGGGCGTTCTCGATGACCTCGTCGCGCGACAGGGGCGGCCGGGTCGTGCTCTTGCCGGTGGGATCGCCGATCATGCCGGTGAAGTCGCCGATGAGAAACAGGACCTCGTGGCCCAGGTCCTGGAACTGGCGCAACTTATTTATAAGGACGGTATGGCCCAGGTGCAGGTCGGGCGCCGTGGGATCGAAGCCGGCCTTGACCCGCAGTGGCCGGCCGGCGGCCAGGCGCTCCCCCAGCTCCGACTCCAGCAGGATCTCCTCGGTGCCCCGGCGCAACACCGCCAGCGCCTGCTCCACCTCGGCCGGCCACCGTTGCTCGCGCTCCGCCATGAGTGTGCTCGAAACCTCCCCGGACGTGAAAAAAGACGCGATAGGGTATCACACCCCCCGCACGGCCTGGCCCCGGTCCGGCCCCGGAAGTTGACCGCGGGGGCCTCCGCGGGCTATGTTTAGCGAGGGGCAAAAAAAGATAAAATTCCGTGGATTACAATTCATTCTTGAAGCGCGACTATAAGTCGCTGGGGGAACCCCTCTACCGCCGCTCGCGGTTCCGCTGGTCGCGGCTGCACCTGTTGCTGCTGGCGGCCGCCACCCTCGTGGCCGGGACCCTGCTCACGCTCGCCTCGCGCGAGGCCGAGGCCACCCGGGCCCAGGCCGTGACCGCTTCCCCGGCCCGGATCACCCTGCCCCTGCCGGTGAACGTGGGACCGGAGGACACGACGGCCGCCGCCCCCGTGCCGGACACCGCCCCGCGCTGGCAGAACGTGCGCGTGCGCCGGGGCGACACCCTGTCCGCCATCTTCTCCCGCCTGGGACTGCCCCAGGGGGAACTGCAGCGGGTGCTGGCTGCCGGCGGCGATGCCGCCGGGCTGCGCCGGCTCCGGCCGGGCCAGACCATCCGGGTGCGGGCCGAGGCCGGCCGGCTGCTGGCCCTGGTGCACGAACGCGGGCCGCTGGAATCGCTCCGGGTGCACCGCGAGGGCGACGGGTTCACCGCCCGCCTCGTGCAGCGGGAACTGGAACGGCGGATCACCTACAGCGCCGGCACCATCGAGAATTCCCTGTTCGAGTCGGCCACCGCCGCCGGCCTGTCCCAGAACCTGGTGATGGAGCTGGCCGGGATCTTCGGCTGGGACATCGACTTCGCCCTGGACATCCGCCGCGGGGACCGCTTCCGGGTCATCTACGAGGAACAGTACCTGGACGGGCGCAAGGTGGGCGAGGGCCCCATCCTGGTGGCCGAGTTCGTCAACCAGGGCCGCCGCTTCCACGCCGTGCGCTATACCGATCCGGAGGGCCGCACCGACTACTACACCCCCGAGGGGCTGTCCATGCGCAAGGCCTTCCTGCGCACCCCGGTGGACTTCACCCGCATCGCCTCGCGCTTCGGGCGGCGCAGGCATCCCATTCTCAACCGCATGCGGGTCCACAAGGGCGTGGACTACGCCGCCCGCCGCGGCACCCCGGTGAAGGCCGCCGGTGACGGGCGGGTGATCTTCCGCGGGCGCAAGGGCGGCTACGGGCGCACCATCATCATCCAGCACGGCGGGCGCTACAGCACCCTCTATGCCCATCTCTCCGGCTACCGCCGCGGCCTGCGCGTGGGCAGGCGCGTGAAGCAGGGCCAGGTCATCGGCTACGTGGGCAGCTCGGGCCTGGCCACGGGACCGCACCTGCACTACGAGTTCCGGGTCAACGGCGTGCACCGCAACCCGCTGACCGTGAAGCTGCCCAATGCCCGTCCCATCGCCCGCCGCTTCCGGGACGACTTCCTCCTCCACGCCCGGCGCCTCATGGCGCAGCTGGACGCGCACGGCCCCACCCGGGTGGCCCGCGCGCCCTGACGGGCCGCTGCGGCCATGGTCCAACGTTATGTCGGGCTGATGACCGGCACCAGCCTGGATGCCGTGGACGCCGTGCTGGTGGAGTTCGACGGCAACCGGCCGCGCCTGCTGGCTGCGCGCTCCACCCCCCTGGCACCGGACCTGCGTGCCGGGCTGGCCGCCCTGACCCGGCCCGGCGAGGACGAGATCCACCGCCTGCTGGCGGCCGACACCGCCCTGGGCGAGGCCCTGGCCCGGGCGGTGCTGGAGCTGCTGGAAGAGACGGGGACCACACCGGCCGGCGTGCGCGCCATCGGCAGCCACGGCCAGACCGTGCGCCACTGCCCGGACCCGCCGCAGGCCAACACCCTCCAGATCGGCAATCCCGCCATCATCGCCCTGCGCACGGGCATCACCACGGTGGCCGACTTCCGCCGCGCCGACCTGGCCGCCGGCGGCCAGGGCGCCCCCCTGGCCCCGGCCTTCCACGCCGCCTGCTTCCGCGACCCCGGCGGGGACCGGGTGGTGGTGAACATCGGCGGCATGGCCAACCTCACCGTGCTGCCCGCCGACGCCGCCGCCCCGGTGACCGGCTTCGACACCGGCCCCGGCAACGTCCTCATGGACCTGTGGGCGCAGCGCCACCTGGGGGTGCCCTACGACGACGGCGGCGCCTGGGCTGCGAGCGGGAAGGTGATCCCGGGCCTGCTGGAGACCCTGCTGGGTGATGCCTACTTCGAAAGACCGCCACCCAAGAGCACCGGCCGCGAGCACTTCGACGAAGCCTGGCTGGAGCGCCACCTTGCGCACCATGGCGGCCTCGCCCCGGAGGACATCCAGGCCACCCTGTGTGAACTCACCGCCGCCAGCATCGCCCATGCCGTGGAACACCATGCCCCGCCGGGGGCGGCGGTCTACGTCTGCGGGGGCGGCGCGCGCAACACCCGGCTCATGGCCCGGCTCGCCGCCCGCCTGCCCGGGCGCACCGTGGGCGACACCGGCCGGCTGGGCCTGGATCCCCGCTGGGTGGAGGCAGCCGCCTTCGCCTGGCTGGCCCGGGAACGCCTGGCCGGCTGGCCGGCCAAC
>JALUTW010000230.1 GCA_027021685.1 Chromatiales bacterium
CCTCGGCCGCATCCAGCCAGCCCAGCCGGTGCGACAGCTCCGCCGCCATGACCATGCCGGCACCCACCGCCTCGCCGTGGAGCCAGGTGCCGTAGCCCATGCCGGTCTCGATGGCGTGGCCGAGGGTGTGGCCCAGGTTGAGCAGGGCCCGGGTGCCGGCCTCGCGCTCGTCGGCGGCCACCACCTCGGCCTTGTTGCGACAGGAAGTGGCGATGGCGTGGGCCAGGGCCCGGGCGTCGCGGGCACGCAGCCGGTCCATGTGGTCCTCGAGCCAGGCCAGGAAATCCGCATCCCGGATGAGGCCGTACTTGATGACCTCGGCCAGGCCGGCGGAGAGCTGGCGCTCGTCCAGGGTGTCGAGGGTGTCGGTGTCGGCGATGACGCAGCGGGGCTGGTGGAAGGCCCCGATCATGTTCTTGCCCAGGGGATGGTTGACCCCGGTCTTGCCGCCCACCGAGGAGTCCACCTGGGCCAGCAGGGTGGTGGGGACCTGGATGAAGTCCACCCCGCGCTGGTAACAGGCGGCGGCGAAGCCGGTGATGTCGCCCACCACTCCCCCGCCCAGGGCCACCAGCGTGCACTGGCGATCGAAGCGGTGGCGGAGCAGGGCGTCGAAGATGCCGTTGACCGTCTCCAGGGTCTTGGTGGCCTCGCCGTCGGGCAGGATCACGGTCTCCACCTGGGGCACGGCATCCAGGGCCCGGCGCACGGTGTCCAGGTACAGCGGCGCCACCACCTCGTTGGTGACCACCAGCACCTGGTGCCCGCGCAGGTGCGGCGTGTAGAGCCCGGCCTCCCCCAGCAGGCCGGGGCCGATGTGGATGGGATAGCTGCGGGGGCCGAGTTCGACGGTGAGGGTCTGCATGGTCGTGGTCCGTGACGGGACGCCGGCAGGCATTATATGACAACGGCCTCAGCCACTGTGCTCCAGCCGGCGCAGGATCTCCTTCACCACCCGCTGCACGCCGCCCTTGCCGGTGGTGACCACCAGGTCGGCCACCTCGTGGTAGAGGGGCTCGCGTTCCTCCAGCAGCCGGGCCAGGGTGGCGCGGGGGTCGCCGGTCTGCAGCAGCGGGCGGTTGCGGTCGCGGGCGGTGCGGGCCAGCAGGTCGTCCAGCCGGGCGCGGAGATAGATGACGGTCCCGCGCTCCTTGAGCAGGCGGCGGTTGGCCTCGCGCAGCACCGCACCGCCGCCGGTGGCCACCACCACGTCGTCGCGGGCGGTGAGTTCCTCCAGCATCTGCGCCTCGCGGCGGCGGAAGCCGTCCTCGCCCTCGATGTCGAAGATCAGGGGAATGCTGGCCCCGGTGCGTTCCACGATGGCCTGGTCGCTGTCCACGAACTCCAGGCCCAGGGCCTCGGCCAGGCGCCGGCCCACGGTGGTCTTGCCCGCCCCCATGGGGCCCACCAGGAAGATCCTCATGGGTACACTCCGCCGGCGTCCCAAAACGACCGGGCCGGCATGCGCCGGCCCGGTGTGCGGGGAGGCGTTTTCCGCTCAGAGGGCAAGGTGCTCCTTGAGGATCTTGGGCGTGATGAAGATGAGCAGCTCGGTCTTCTCGTCGCTGACGAACTTGCTGCGGAACAGGGCCCCCACCACCGGCAGGTCGCCGAAGAAGGGCACCCGGTTGATGTTGTGTTCCCTGGTGGTCTCGTAGACCCCGCCCAGGACCACGGTCTCGCCGTTGTTCACCAGCACCTGGGTCTGCACCTCGTTGGTCTTGATGGGCGGCACGCCCAGCACCGAGCGGGAGAAGTCCGCCTCGTCCTTGTTGATCTTGAGGTCCATGATGATGCGATCATCGGGCGTGATCTGCGGGGTCACCTTGAGCGACAGCACCGCCTTCTTGAACGCCACCGTGGCCGCGCCGGAAGAGGCCCGCTCCAGGTAGGGGATCTCCTCGCCGGTCTCGATGAGGGCCTCCTTCTGGTTGGCGGTGATGACCCGCGGGCTGGAGATGGTCTCCGAACGGCCCTCCGCCTGGGCCGCCGACAGCTCCAGGTCCAGCAGGGTGCCGAAGGGCAGCTTGGCGATGGCCAGTCCGATGCGGCCCGCCGTGGCCGCCAGCTGCGTCGGCTGCAGGTCCACGTTGAGGCGGTTGCCGATGGCCGGCACCACGTTCTGGCGCGCCGAGTCGGCGCCCTCCAGGGTGCCGGCAGTGCCGTAGCTGCTCCCGGTGGTGGCACCGGGCCGCACCGCCCGGGAGATGCCGAAGCGCACGCCCAGCTCCTTGGAGAAGTCGTTGGAGGCCAGCACCACCCTCGACTCCACCAGGACCTGGCGCACGGCCACGTCCAGCTCCTCCACCACCGCGACGATGGCGTCCAGGTTCTCGGCCACGTCCTGGACGATGAGCTTGTTGGTGCGCTCGTCCACCGTGACCGAGCCGCGGTCCGACAGCATGCGCATGCGCTGGGTGCCGCTGCCTGCGCCACCAGTGGTCTGCCCCGTGCCGGCGATGAACTTGGCGATTTCGGCGGCCTTGGCGTAGTTGACCTGGATGGTGATCTGTTCCAGCGGGGCCAGCTGTTTCACCTGCTTGGAGGCCTCCAGCTCCAGCTTCTCGCGCGCGGCGATCTCCTCGGCCGGGGCCACCAGGATCACGTTGCCGGTCTGGCGCTTGTCGAGGCCCTTGGTCTTGAGGATGATGTCCAGGGCCTGGTCCCAGGGCACGTTCTTGAGGCGCAGGGTGAGGCTCCCCTCCACGGTGTCGCTGGTGACCAGGTTGAGGCCGGTGAAGTCGGCGATGAGCTGCAGCACCGCCCGGACCTCGATGTTCTGGAAGTTGAGCGACAGGCGCTCGCCGGTGTACTCCTTCTTGCGCTTCTTGCGGGCCTTTTCCTCTTCCTTTTCCTTGATCACGGGCCGCACGTCGATGGTGAAGCGGTTGTCGGCCTGGTAGGCCACGTGGTCGAACTCGCGGCTGGCGGTGATGACGATGCGGGCGCTGTTGCCCTGGTTGAAGGCGTCCACCGTGCTCACCGGGGTGGCGAAGTCCATCACGTCCATGCGCCGCTCCAGGTTCTCGGGCAGGCGCGCGCGGGGAATGTTGATGATGATGCGGCGGCCCCGCTTCTGCATGTCCACCGGCGTGTTGGGATCGGCCAGGGTCAGCACCACCCGGCCCTCGCCGTGCTCGCCGCGGCGGAAGTCGATGTTGTCGATGGCGGCGGCGCCCGTTCCGGCAGCCGGGGCGGGCCGCGCGGCCGCCACCGCACCGGCACCGCCTTCGCCGGCGACGGTGATGATGAAGTCGTTGCCGTCCATCCGCGTCTCGTAGCCCACCAGCTTGGCCAGGTTGAGCACCACCCGGGTGCGGCCGCCGGCCTCCACCGCCGAGATGCTGCGGGCCACGCCGACGCCGATCTCGCGGGTGCGCTGCTTCACCCCCAGCCGGGTATTGGGAAAGTCGAACGCGATGCGGGCCGGGGTGTCGATGGTGAAGCTGCCGGGCTCCGGTGGCGGCGCCGACATGGACAGCCTGATCTGGATTTTCTCGCCGGGGAGCACGCTGTAGCTGATGTCCTGCAGCACCGCGGGCTCGGCGGCCCACGACAGGGCGGGCGCGACGGTGCCGAGCAGCAGCAGGACCAGCCCGCGTACCAGCCGGCCGGCGGTCATCTGGGCACACGCGACGTTATTCATGTTCGTTCTCCAACTGTGCGCTTATTCATTCAGGGGCAGGGTCGCCTCGCGCGGGATCCAGCCGCCCTTTCCGTTGGGGATGAGTTCCACGACCTTGATCCGGGATTCGCTGATGTCGACGATCTCGCCGTAGTTCTGGCCGATGTGATTGCCCACCTGCACGCGGTAGACGGTCTCGTCCGGCGGCCCGCTCTGAATGAGACCCCAGCGGACCCCGCCCTTCTCCAGGTGGCCCACGTACTTGAGGGTGTCCAGCGGGAACTGCTCCAGGGTTTCCCGCTTGCGGTTGAAGTCGGGCCGCGGACCCTCGCCGAAGGAACCGGTGTCCGGGGGTTCCTGGTCCGGCTCGCTGTAGGGAGTGAAGGGGTCCCGGCGCGAGTAGGCGCTGTAGGAGACCGACTCGTAGGGCTTGACCTCGGGCAGCTTGGGCACCACCCCGTGGGCGTTGCGGCGTACGTTCTCGATATATTCCTCGAGGTCCTGATGGGCCGATCCGCTGCAACCCGCCAGCAGCAGGCCGAGCACCGCCATCAGCCCCAGCCTGTGCCAGGCGGCCCGTGACCTGGGAGTGTTCCTGCCGTACATCACCTGCATCACCCGTGTGCTGAAGCCATCTCGTGCTCGATCGAGGTTTCCTGTGGTCACCGCCGCCGCCGGCGTTTCTGCTTGGCCTTCTTGGCCCGCTGGGCCGCCAGCTCCTCCTCGTCCAGGTAGCGGTAGGTCTTGGCGGTGGCGTTCATGACCAGCTGGCCGGTCTTCTTGTCCCGCTCGATCTCGATGTTGTGCAGGGTCACGATACGGGGCAGGGCCGCGATGCCGGAGACGAAGCGGCCGAACTGGTGATAGTTGCCGCGCACCTTGATGAGGATGGGTTTCTCGGCGTAGAACTCGATGACCTGCTCCGGCTGCGGCTTGAACAGGACGAACTCCACCCCGCTGGCCAGGCCGGTCTGGGAGATCTCGTCCACCAGGTTCTCCACCTCGGCCTTCTTGGGCAGCTTGCGCAGCATGGTGCCGAACTGGTCCTCGATGTCCTTGAGCAGCTTCTTGTAGCCGTCCAGGGCCGCGGCCCGGGCCTGTTTCTCCTCGAAGTCGCGCCGCAGCCGCTGTTCCTCGGCCTCGGCGCGGGCCAGGCGCTGGCGCTGGTTGCTGATGTCCAGGAAGTAGCCCGCCGCCAGCACCACCACGCACACGATACCGATGATCACGGCCTTGACCGGCGTCGGCCAGTTGCCGATGTTGCTGAAATCCAGCTCGGACAGATCCAGGTTCTTGAGATCGGCCATGGTGGACTACTTCCTCGCCTGCAGCTTGGGCTTTTCGCTCTCACCCGCCTCGGGGATGACCTGGGTCACCCGCAGCACGAAGCGCCGCGCCTTTTCCGGTGACTTGGGATCCACCTCGATCACCTCCAGCGAGGGGTTGGCCATGGATCTGGCGGCATTCAGGCTGCGCATGAAGGAGGAGACCCGGGTCTGGGACTGGGCCTCGCCTTCGAGCGTGAGGGTGTTGCCGCTCTGCTTGAGCTTGGTGAGATAGACGCCGTCCGGCAGGCTCTCGGCCAGCTCGTTGAACAGCCGCACCACCTCCGGGCGGTTGGCCTGCAGGCGCTCGATGACCTGCATGCGGGCCTTGAGCCGTTCGATCTGCTGGTCCAGGTCCCTGATCTCGGCCAGCTGGGCGTCCACCTCCTTGATGTGGTCGGAGAGCACCTTGTTGCGTGATTCCTGCACCGCGATCATGCGGTTGTACTGCAGGTGGACGGCGAAGATGATGAGCCCCATCAGAATCACCGACAGCAGCATGGTGGTGAGGAACTGCCGCTGGCGTTCCCTGCGCAGCTCCTGGCGCCACGGCAGCAGGTTGATGTGAGCCATCAGTCGAAGCTCCTCATGGCCAGCCCGCAGGCGATGAGCAGGGCCGGGGCGTCGTTGGACAGGCTCTGCGCCTTCACCCGCGAGGCGATGGTCATGTCCGCGAAGGGGTTGGCGATGCTGGTGTTGACCCCCAGCTTGTCCGCGATGAGTTCGTCCACGCCCGGCAGCATGGCCGAGCCGCCGGCCAGCACGATGTGGTCCACGGTGTTGAACTGGCTGGAGGAAAAGAAGAACTGCAGCGAGCGGCTCACCTGCTGGGCCATGGCCTCCTTGAACGGCTCCAGCACCTCGGGCACGTAGTTGTCGGGCAACCCGCCCTGGCGCTTGGCCATGCCGGCCTCCTCGTAGGACAGGCCGTAGCGGCGCTGGATCTCCTCGGTGAGCTGCTTGCCGCCGAAGACCTGCTCCCGGGTGTAGATGGTCTTGAGGTCGTGGAGCACGTTGAGGGTGGTCATGGTGGCGCCCACGTCCACCAGGGCCACGGTCTGGTCGATGCCCTGCTCCGGCAGCTGGGCCGCCTGGAGCTGGAAGGCGTTCTCCATGGCGTAGGCCTCCACGTCGATGACCCGGGCCTTGAGCCCGGCGATCTCGATGGCGGCCACGCGCACGTCCACGTTCTCGGAGCGGGAGGCCGCCAGCAGCACGTCCACCCGCTCGGGGTCATGCTCCGACGGTCCCAGGACCTCGAAGTCCAGGTTCACCTCTTCCAGCGGATAGGGGATATACTGGTCGGCCTCGAGCTGGATCTGCTGCTCCATCTCGTCCTCGGACAGGGAGGCCGGCATGGAGATGGTCTTGGTGATGACGGCGGACCCGGCCACCGCGGCGGCGGCGAACTTGGTGCGGGTGCCCGAGCGCTTGACCGCGCGCTTGATGGCCTCGCCCACGGCCTCCACGTCCGAGATGTTCTTCTCGATGACGGAGTTGGGCGGCAGCGGCTCCACCGCGTAGGCCTCCACCCGGTAGCGGTCGCCGCTGCGGGAGAGCTCCAGCAGCTTGACCGCCGTGGAGCTGATGTCCAGGCCCACCAGGGGAGGCTTCCTGGGCGTGAAGAGGTCCGCGAACGCCATAGAATTTTCTAAAAATAGCTGGAAGTTAGGGAAAGTATATGTTTATCTACATTAACTACCACAGTCAACTATAGGTCAAGTAACATATAAATACAAACCGCCATAGTGTCACCCGGAAACCCTTTTTAATACTGTGCAGCCCGTCGCAACACCGGCGCCCGGGGACCCCGCCGCCCCATGAAGCCCGCCTGGCGCAAGCTGCTGGTCTACGGCCTGGCCAGCCTGCTCAGCCTCGCCCTGCTGGGGGCGGTGGCGGCGGTGGGGCTGTACGCCTACCTGACCCCGCGCCTGCCCTCCATCGAGGCCCTCAAGGACGTGCGCCTGCAGGTCCCGCTGCGGGTCTATGCCCGGGACGGCGGGCTCATCGCCGAGTTCGGCGAGATGAAGCGCACGCCCCTGCGCTACGACGAGTTCCCGCCGCGCCTGATCCAGGCCGTCCTGGCGGCGGAGGACGACCGCTTCTTCGAGCACCCCGGGGTGGACTACCAGGGCATCCTCCGCGCCGCCTTCCACCTGCTGCGCACCGGCGAGCGGGCCCAGGGGGGATCCACCATCACCATGCAGGTGGCGCGCAACTTCTTCCTCAGCCGCGAGAAGACCTTCCTGCGCAAGCTCAACGAGATCCTGCTGGCGCTCAAAATCGAGAAGGAGCTCACAAAAGAGCAGATCCTGGAGCTCTATCTCAACAAGATCTATCTCGGCAAGCGGGCCTATGGCTTCGCCGCCGCGGCACAGGTCTATTACGGCAGGCCCCTGGCCCGACTTGAGCTGCACCAGCTGGCCATGATCGCGGGCCTGCCCAAGGCCCCCTCGCGCTACAACCCCATCGCCAATCCCGAGCGGGCGCTGGCCCGGCGCAACTACGTGCTGGGACGCATGCACGAGCTGGAGTTCATCGACGACGCCGAGTACGCCGCCGCCCTGGCCGCGGAGGACGACGCCGAGGTTCACGGCCTCACCGTGGAGGTGGAGGCGCCCTACGTGGCTGAGATGGTGCGGGCGCAGATGCTGGAGCGGTTCGGGCCCGAGGCCTACAGCGCCGGCTACCGGGTCTACACCACCGTGGACCCGCGGCTGCAGGCGGCGGCCAACCGGGCCCTGCGCGACACCCTGCTGGAGTACGGCCGCCGCCACGGCTACCACGGGCCGGCCGGTCACGTGGACCTGGACGCCCTGCCCGACGATCCCGAGGCCTGGGAGGCCCGGCTGGAGGAGGTGGCCACCGCCGGGGACCTGACCCCGGCCCTGGTGCTGGCGGTGGACGACGAGGCGGCCTGGGCCTGGGCCCGGGGCGGGCGGCTGGTGCACCTGCCCTTCGAGGAACGCCTGAAGTGGGCCGCGCGCTACGTGGACGACACCCACAAGGGGCCGGAGCCTGCCTCCGCCCGCGACGTGCTCAGGGAGGGCGACCTCATCCTGGTGGCCACGCGGGAGGAGGCCAGCTGTGCCTGGCTGGCGGAGATCCCCGAGGTGAGCGGGGCGCTGGTCTCGCTGCGTCCCGACGACGGGGCGGTGCTGGCGCTGGTGGGCGGGTTCGACTTCTACCAGAGCAAGTTCAACCGGGCCACCCAGGCCAAGCGCCAGCCCGGCTCCAGCTTCAAGCCGTTCATCTACGCCGCCGCCATCGACAAGGGCTTCACCGCCGCCAGCATCATCAACGATGCCCCGGTGGTGTTCGAGGCCCCCGGGCTGGAGGACATCTGGCGGCCCGAGAACTACAGCGGGCGCTTCTACGGCCCCACCCGCCTGCGCAAGGCGCTGGTCAACTCCCGCAACCTGGTCTCCATCCGCCTGCTGCGGGACATCGGCATCGGCTATGCCGTGCGCTATGCGAAGCGCTTCGGCTTCTCGCCCCGCGACCTGCCCCGCGACCTGTCCCTGGCCCTGGGCAGCGGGGCCCTGACCCCGCTGGAGCTGGCCGCGGGCTATGCCGTGTTCGCCAACGGCGGGCACCGGGTCCGGCCCTGGTTCATCAGCCGCGTGGTGGGGCCCGACGGGCGAACGGTGATGCGCACCGTGCCCCAGCGGGTGTGTGAAGGCTGCCGCCCGCCCGAGGCGGCCGCGGCGCCGCCCGCCCCGGCGGGCGGCGGGAACGGGGACGGCCCGGTGGAACCGGCGCCGGCGGAGCCGGCGGCCCCGGAGGCTGCACCCGGGCAGGAGGCGACCGCGGCGGCGGCCGTCCCCGGCCCGCAACCAGCGCCCGCCACGGCCCCGGAAGAAGCGGCGCCGTGGACCCCGCCGCTGCCGGCGGGGCTGGAGCCCGGCGGCCTGGCCCTGCTGCCGCCGCCGGCGCCCGCGGCCGGGCCGGAGGCGGGCGGGGAAGAGGCGGCGGAACGGCCCGCAGAAGGGTCCGCGGCGGCCGACGCCGGGGGGGAGGCCGCAGAGCCGCAGGCGGAGGCAGAGTCTGCGCCGGCCGTGGTGCCGCCCCTGCTGGTGCCGGCCCCGCGGGTGCTGAGCCCCCAGACCGCGTTTCTCATGAACAGCATGCTGCGCGATGTCATCCGCCACGGGACCGGCCGCCGGGCCCTGGCCCTGGGCCGCTCGGACCTGGCGGGCAAGACGGGCACCACCAACGATCAGCAGGACGCCTGGTTCTCGGGGTTCACCCGCGGCACCGTGGCCACCGCCTGGGTGGGGTTCGACAACCCGCGGCCGCTGGGCGACAAGGAAACCGGCGCCCGCGCCGCCCTGCCCATGTGGATGCGGTTCATGGCCGAGGCGGTGGCCGGGGAGCCCGAGACGCCCCTGGTGCAGCCGCCGGGCATGGTCACCGTGCGCATCGACGCCGCCACCGGCCTGCCCGCCGGTCCCGACACCACCGAGGCGGTGTTCGAGTACTTCCTGGCCGACCAGGTCCCCCAGGCTCCCGCCGAGGGCACGCCGCGGGTGGCGGGCGACGGCCAGGAAGGCGAGATCACGCAGCAGCTTTTCTAGGAAAGAGGGTGCTGGCCGCTGGATGCTGGCGGCCGGTGGCCGAGGCCGGGGGCTGGCGGGGTGGTGGGTTCCGGGAGATTGCGGACAGGCACGGATTTCCATGGCACGGCGCAACAACAACCATCACCGCGCGGGGCGCCAGCGCCTGGCCGTGGCCCAGGCCGCGGCCCGCATCCTGCTGGAGTCGGGCAACCGCGACTACGCCGCGGCCAAGCGCAAGGCCGCCGAGCGGCTGGGCGTGCGCGACCGCCACGGCCTGCCCGCCAACCACGAGATCGAGGCCGCCCTGGCCGAGCTGCAGCGCATCTTCCATGCCGACAGCCAGCCGCAGACCCTGGCCCGGTTGCGCCGCCAGGCCGTCGCCGCCATGGAGCTGCTGGCGCCGTTTCGGCCGCGGCTGGTGGGCGCGGTCCTGCGCGGCACCGCCGATGCCCACTCGCCCATCCACCTGCACGTGTTCGCCGACAGCCCCGAGGCGGTGACGCTGTTTCTCATGGAGCGCGAGATCCCCTTCGAGCACGGCCAGCGCCGGGTGCGTCTGGACGAGCAGCGCCGGGCCGAGCTGCCCGTCTGCCGGTTCATCGCCGGCGGCGATCGCGTGGAGCTCACCGTGTTCCCGCCGGAGGGGGAGCGCCAGCCGCCCCTGTCGCCGGTGGACGGGCGGCCCATGGCCCGGGCCGACCTCAAGGCCGTGCAGCGCCTGCTTGGGGACGAGGGACTGGTCGCTGAATGACTGTTCCAAATGTCACTACACTTCCGGCCCCGGCGCATGGTCCTGGCTCGTGTTCGGAACGCAGAGGACGCCGGGAAGCGCAGAGGGCGCAGAGTGGATCCATGGGGCCATCCCGCGGCCGGCCCGGACCTGGAGAGCGCTCGGGCACCACGCGGCGGCACCCTACCCCGGCGGGTCACCCGAGGTCTGGCGGGAGACGGCCCTCACCGCCTGTCCCCGGACGGTCTGCGTCACCCTCCGGCACGGGCCTCTGCGATCCCTGCGTCTCTGCGGCCTCTGCGTTGTCCCGCGGACCGGGAGAAAACCACTGGACCTGCCCCGGCACCGGCCCCCAGCGGCCAGCCCCCAGCGGCCAGCACCCTTACGGGTAGTTTTTGGGGTATGGGGCGCGCGCCACGCCGCTGGCCACGGCGGCGGCGGCCACGGCCGGGGCCACGGTCTCGCGCAGGCGGGGATCGAAGGGCTTGGGGATGAAATAGTCCGGGCCGAAGGCCAGTTCCTTGAGGCCGTAGGCCGCCAGCACCTCGTCCGGGACCGGTTCCCGGGCCAGGCCGGCCAGGGCGTGCACCGCGGCCAGGTGCATCTCGGTGTTGATGGCCCGCGCCTGCACATCCAGGGCCCCGCGGAAGATGAAGGGAAAGCCCAGCACGTTGTTCACCTGGTTGGGATAGTCGGAGCGGCCGGTGGCCAGGAGGAGGTCGCCGCGTACCGCCTGCGCCATGACCGGGTCCACCTCCGGGTCCGGATTGGACAGGGCGAAGACGATGGGCCGCGGGGCCATGTCGCGAATCATGTCCGCGTCCACCAGGCCGGGCCCGGACACCCCGATGAGCACATCGGCCCCCCGCAGGGCCTCGGC
>JALUTW010000231.1 GCA_027021685.1 Chromatiales bacterium
ATGCGCAGGTGCTCGATGCTGCCGAACAGGGTGTGGCCGGGACCGAGCACTTCGTAGCCGTGGCGGCGGTAGAAGCCCGCCGCGCTGCTGCGGGCGTCCAGGACCACGGTAGCGGCACCCATGTCCCGGGCCCACGCTTCGAGGAGCTGCAGCAGTCTGCGGCCGAGACCGCGGCCGCGCCAGGCCGGGGCCACGGCCATGTAGCGCAGGCGCGCGGTGTCCGGGGTTTCCAGGTGGACGCGGCCCACGGCGGCCACTTCGTTGCCGGCCAGGACGATGACGGCGTGGCGGGCGTCTTCCTCGCGGTCGTCGCGTTCGCTGCCGCGGGGCTGGTTCCAGGGCGCGCGCAGGATCTTCCAGCGCAGCTCGTAGTAGGCGGCCCGTTCGGCGGCGGTGCGCGGCGGGCCGGCCCAGATCACGGGCGGGTCGGGCTCAGGCGAAGACGACCCAGGTGGTGGCAATGTACTTGACTCCTGCCTCCAGGGTCACGCCACGGTGCTCGTGGGTCCAGAACGGCGGGAACAGCAGCAGCTTGCCTTCCTCGGGGCGGATCTTCACCTGCTGGTAGAGGAACTCGGTTTCGCCGCCGGGGCCGGGCACGTCGTTGAGGTACCACACCGCCACGAGCTGGCGCATGGCGAACTCGTGGCTGCCGCCGTCGATGTGCCAGTGATAGTACTCGCCGGGGAGGGTGCGCTGGATGGCGTACCCCATGTCCTTGAACGGCCCCTTGAAGAAGGGAAAGGTTTCCCGGAACTCCTTGATGGCCAGCCCCAGGGAGCGGAACAGGGCCTGGTCCACGTCCTTCCAGTGGGGCTTGCCGCTGACCACCAGGTCCGTGGATTTCTTTACGGAGCGGTCGCGCTGGGCGAGCTGGCCGATGCGTCCTTCGTACTGCTCGTCGGTGGCGGCCTCGAAGCGCTCGATCATGGCGCGGCACTGTTCCGGCGCCAGGGCCCCGGGTTTTTCGAAGATGAAGCTGTTGGGCGCCACTTCCCGCAGGGTGGAGAGGGGCGGGCGCGCCGGCCGGATGTCGGGAGAATTCATGGACGATACCACTGGAGAGTGCAGGGGCATTGCATTCTCTACAGGCGCCGGGCGTCAATCAAGTCCTCGAGAGAGGTGCCGCCGTCCATGCGGAGCATGTCCCGGGCCACGGCCAGCCAGTGATCCCGGCCCCGGCGCGCGGTCTCGGCGAAGCGGGACAGGGAGCCGGTGTCGCGCCAGTGCTCGTAGGCGGCATGCAGGGCGGGGAACAGCTCGCCGCGCATGCCGCCGAGGTTGGCCATGTAGAAGTGGATGGAGGCAGGGTGTCCGCGTTCCACCAGGCCGGGGAGGGTGGACAGGCAGTCGGCCAGGAGGTCGCGCACGGCGCGGGCCAGCAGCTCGGTGCGGGAGCGGGGCAGGCGGGCCAGCAGCTCGCGCCAGCCTTCGCCCAGCAGCCGCCCGGCCTCCACCTCGCCCAGCTCGTGGAGGCGCACGGTCTCCAGCTCCTGGTCGGTCATGGCGTCCAAGGCGGCCTCCAGGTCGGTGTCGAAGTCGTAACAGGCGATGGCCCGGCCCATGGGATTGTCCGGCTTCTGCCACCGCCATTCCTCCACCCGCTGCCACAGGTAGCGGCGCAGGGACTCCCGGCGCAGGAAGACCATGCCGTCGCGGCTCATGGCCGGCGGCGCCGACAGGTCCCGGGCCAGTTCGCAGCCGGCGGTGAAGATGGTGCAGCCGTCGTGGTCGTCCCGCCGTTCCAGCCGGGCGAGGAAGAAATGGGGCCGGCCGCGGTGGCCGTAGCCGGCGCTGTACACGAGCCCCAGGGGGGCGAGGCGGGCATTGATGGCATGGTCGTCGAAGGGGTCCAGGAGGGCCCCGTCGAGCTCCAGGGGGCGGAACTCGGCGTCCTCCAGGCGGGACCACAGGGCCTCGCGCTCGGTGAGCCAGCGGGCCAGGGAGGCCCGGGGGAGCTCGTCCGCGTAGCCCAGGCCTTCTTCCCAGCGGAAGAACTCGCGCATCTTGAGCAGGTATATGCAGAGCGTGTCGTCCCCGGCATGGCGGGCATCGGCCACGTGGCAGTTGTGCTGGACGGTGCGGCGAATGGCCTCGACGGGGCTGGGCATGGGAAATCCGGTCACGGCCCTTGTATGGGGAGTAAAACCCTAGGAAAATACTCTGGAAATCATGTTAGCACGGCCGCCGGGGGGGCGCCAGACGCGGGCCGCGGTTGCCACGCTCCCGCGAGGGTGGTTTCATAACGCGCCCCGGACACCGACGGCCATGAGGTGAACCGCCGTGAGAGTCAGAACCCGGACCAAGTGGAACCAGAAGGACCAGCCCCGTGATTTCGATCAGGTGGGCAGCGCCCTGGCGTTCAACGCCTGGCGCATCGCCACCGCGGCGCTGCTGGAGCTGGAGAACGACGGGTTCCAGACCGACACCCAGAAGCAGCGTCTGGACATCATCGTGGAGTT
>JALUTW010000232.1 GCA_027021685.1 Chromatiales bacterium
CTTCCACCGTGTAGCGACCCACCTCGGCCCGCAGGGCCTCGATCTCGCCCTCCGCCAGGTCCTTGATCCTGGCGTCGGGGCGCACCCCGGCGGCCTCGCAGATCTTGCGGGCGCGCGAGCGCCCGATGCCGTAGATCGCGGTGAGCGCGATCACGGCATGCTTGTGAACCGGGACGTTGATTCCTGCTATACGGGCCATTGTCCAGCCTCTCCCTCGCACGAGGTCCCCGGCCTGCCGAGGCAGCCCGGAAAACCGCCAATCATAACCTTAACGCAATAATTTCTCAACGAAAATTCGGCGCTCACCCCTGCCGCTGCTTGTGACGCGGGTCGGTGCAGATCACCCGCACCGAACCGTGGCGGCGGATGATCTTGCAGTTGCGGCAGATCTTCTTGACCGATGCTCGTACTTTCATGGCTCGCTCTCCACGACTGTGGCCCGCCCCCTAGCGGAGCAGGCCCGGCCCGCCTCCCTTGAGGTTGGCCTTCTTCAACAACCCCTCGTACTGGTGGGACATCAGGTGCGCCTGCATCTGTGCCATGAAGTCCATCACCACCACCACGATGATGAGCAGCGAGGTGCCGCCAAAGTAGAACGGCACCCCCCAGTACAGGATCATGAACTCCGGCAGCAGCGACACGGCGGTGATGTAGATGGCGCCCACGAAGGTCAGCCGCCCCAGGATCGTGTCGATGTACCGTGCCGTCTGGTCTCCCGGCCGGATGCCCGGAATGAAGGCCCCGGACCGTTTCAGATTGTCCGCCGTCTCCTTCGGGTTGAACATCAACGCCGTGTAGAAGAAGCAGAAGAAAATGATCGCCACCGCGTACAGCAGCACGTACACCGGCTGTCCCGGCGACAGCGCCGTGGCCACGTCCTGCAACCAGCCCAGGGCCCCCTCGGCCTGGGCCTGCCCCACCCAGCCCATGAGGGTGGACGGGAACAGGATGATGCTGGAGGCGAAGATGGGCGGGATTACCCCGGCCATGTTCACCTTCAGCGGCAGGTGGCTGGACTGGGCCGCGTACATGCGCCGCCCCTGCTGCCGCTTGGCATAGTTCACCGTGATCCGCCGCTGGCCCCGTTCCATGAACACCACGAAGGCGATCACGGCCAGGGCCAGGATGAGCAGCAGCAGCACCTCGCCTTCGCCCATCTCGCCGGTGCTCACCTGCTGCAGGGTGCCGGCGATGGCGGCCGGCAGCCCGGCCACGATACCGGCGAAGATGATGAGCGAGATGCCGTTGCCGATGCCCCGCTCGGTCACCTGCTCCCCCAGCCACATGAGGAACATGGTGCCGGTCACCAGCGTCACCACGGTGACGAAATAGAACGTATAGGGGTTGGCGAAGGTCACCGCCCCCTCCTGACGCGCCAGGGCCACGGCCACGCCCAGCCCCTGGAACGCCGCCAGGGCCACCGTGGCCAGGCGCGTGTACTGGGTGATCTTGCGCCGGCCGGCGGCCCCCTCCTTGCTCAGCTGCTCCAGCCGCGGGTGTACCTTGGTCAGCAGCTGAATGATGATGGAGGCCGAGATGTACGGCATCACCCCCAGCGCGAATACCGACATGCGCTCCAGGGCGCCACCCGTGAACAGGCCGAAGAGCTGCAACACCGTACCCTGTTGCTGCTGGAACAGCCGGCCCCAGACCTCGGGATCGATGCCCGGCAGCGGCACGAAGGTGCCGATGCGAAACACCAGCAGCGCGCCCAGCACGAACAGCAGGCGCTGGCGCAGCTCGGTGAACCGCCCCGCCGCCAGCGCCTCGCCGATGGCTGTGCGGGTGGTGGCCACTTACTCCTCGACCTTGCCGCCGGCGGCCTCGATGGCGGCCCGCGCACCCCTGGTCACCCGCAGGCCGCGCACGGTCACCGGGCGCTTGAGTTCACCCGCCAGCATGATCTTGGCAAAGCGCACGTTGCGGCCGATGACGTTGGCCGCCTTGAGGGCGGCGAGATCCACCACGTCACCCTCCACCTTGTTGAGCTCGTGCAGCCGCACCTCGGCGGTCACCAGCGCCTTGCGCGAGGTGAAGCCCACCTTGGGCAGGCGCCGCTGCAGCGGCATCTGGCCGCCCTCGAAGCCCACCTTGTGGAAGCCGCCGGAACGGGACTTCTGGCCCTTGTGACCACGGCCGCAGGTCTTGCCCAGGCCGGACCCGACGCCCCGGCCGCGGCGCTTGCCCTCGGGCCGTGATCCCGGCGCCGGTTTGAGAGTGTTCAGGCGCATGGTGTCAGCCCTCCTCGACCTTCAGCATGTAGGCCACCTTGTTGATCATGCCCCGGTTCTCGGGGGTGTCGGCCACCTCCACCGTCTGGTGCATGCGCCGCAGGCCCAGGCCGCTGACGCAGGCCTTGTGCGACGCCAGCCGCCCGTGCGGGCTCTTGACCAGGGTCACCTTGAGTGTCTTTGCCGCCATGGTCCTATCCCAGGATCTCTTCCACCGTCTTGCCGCGCTTGGCCGCCACCTGCTCCGGGGCCTGCATCGCCGCCAGCCCCTTGATGGTGGCACGCACCACGTTGATGGGGTTGTTGGAGCCGATGCACTTGGCCAGCACGTCGTGCACACCCACCACCTCGAACACCGCACGCATGGGGCCGCCGGCAATGACGCCGGTACCCTCGGACGCCGGCTGCATATATACCTTGGCCGCGCCGTGGGTGGCGGTGATGGGGTACTGGAGGGTGCCGCCCTTGAGCGGCACCTCCACCATGTTCTTGCGCGCGTCCTCCATGGCCTTGGCGATGGCCACCGGCACCTCGCGCGCCTTGCCGGTGCCGAAGCCCACCCGGCCGTTGCCGTCACCCACCACGGTGAGGGCGGAGAAGCCGAAGATCCGGCCGCCCTTGACCACCTTGGCCACGCGCCGCACCGCCACCAGGCGCTCCTGCAGGCCGTCGCCGCTTTGCATCGTGTCCGATAGTGCCATGTGTCAGAACCCTGCCTAGAATTCGAGCCCGGCCTCGCGCGCGGCATCCGCCAGCGCCTTGACCCGGCCGTGATACTTGAAGCCGGAGCGGTCGAAGGCCACCCGGGTCACGCCGGCCGCCCTGGCCTTCTCTGCCACCGCCCGTCCCACCGCGGCAGCCGCCTCGATGTTGCCGGTGGACTTGACCGCGCCGCGGATGTCCGCCTGCAGCGTGGATGCCGTGGCCAGCACCCGGCTGCCGTCGGGGGCCAGCACCTGCGCATAGATGTGCCGCGGCGTGCGATGCACGCACAGCCGGTGCATGCCCAGCTCCCGGATCTTGGCCCGGGCCTTGCGGGCCCGGCGCATGCGCGCTGCCTTCTTGTCCATATTCCCGTTGACCCCGCGTTACTTCTTCTTGGCCTCTTTGCGCACGATGTGCTCGTCCGCATACTTCACGCCCTTGCCCTTGTACGGCTCGGGCGGACGGAAAGCCCTGATCTCGGCGGCCACCTGGCCCACCTTCTGCTTGTCGATGCCCTTGACCACCACCTCGGTCTGGCTGGGCGTCTCGATGGTCACCCCGTCCGGCACCGTGTAGGCCACCGGATGGGAGAAACCCAGGGTCAGGTTCAGGGTCTTGCCCTGGGCCTGGGCCCGGTAACCCACGCCCACCAGCTCCAGCTTGCGCTCGTAGCCCTGGGTCACCCCTTCGACCATGTTCCGCACCAGCGCACGGGCGGTCCCCGCGTGCGCGGGGCCCTTGTCGAAGCCCTCGCGCGGTGCAAACACCACCATGCCGTTGTCGACCTTCATCTCGACGGACTCGTGCACCACCTGTTCCAGGGTGCCCTTGCCGCCCTTGACGGTCACCTTCTGACCGTCGATGGTCACCTCCACACCGCTGGGGATGGTGATGGGTGTCAGTCTTGCCATGGTTCCAGGTTCCTCAATCCTGCTACTGCACGGTGCACAGCACTTCACCGCCGCGGCCCAGCTTGCGCGCCGCGCGGTCAGTCATCACCCCGGCCGAGGTGGACACGATGGCGATCCCCAGACCGCCCATCACCTTGGGCAGCTCATCCTTGCCCTTGAAGATGCGCAGCCCCGGACGGCTCACTCGCTTGATCTCCTCGATGACCGGGCGGCCCTGGTAGTACTTGAGCTCGATGGTCAGGGTGCGCTTGGCCCCGTCCTCGGCCACGCTGTAACCGGAGATGTAGCCTTCCTCCTCCAGCACCTTGGCGATGGCCACCTTCAGCTTGGACGAGGGCATGCTCACGCTGGCCTTCTCGGCCGCCAGCGCGTTGCGGATGCGCGTGAGCATGTCTGCAATGGGATCCGTCATCATGGTCGTTGCACTCCGATACCTGTTGCGGCCTACCAGCTCGCCTTGTGCAGGCCGGGCACGTCGCCCCGCATGGCGGCCTCGCGCAGCTTGTTGCGGCACAGGCCGAACTTGCGGTACACCGCGTGCGGCCGGCCGGTGATCCGGCAGCGGCGCTGCAGGCGGACCGGGCTGGCATCACGCGGAAGCTGCTGCAGCTTGCGCTGGGCCTCCATCCGCTCCTCCGGAGTGGTGTCCGGATGCTTGATGATGGCCTTCAGTTCGGCCCTCTTCCTGGCGTACTTGCGCACCAGCTTCATCCGCTTGCGCTCGCGCTCGATCATGCAGGTCTTTGCCATGGTCTCTACCTCTTTGTCCCCGGCGCCCTAGCTGCGCAGCGGGAACTTGAATGCCTCCAGCAGCGCGCGGGCCTCCTCGTCGGTCCGCGCCGTGGTCGTGATGGTGATGTCCATGCCGCGGATGGCGTCGATCTTGTCGTAATCGATCTCCGGAAAGATGATCTGCTCCTTGACGCCCATGCTGTAGTTGCCGGAACCGTCGAACGACCTGGCGCTCAGGCCGCGGAAGTCCCGGATGCGCGGGATGGCGATATTGATCAGGCGGTCCAGGAACTCGTACATGCGCTCCCGGCGCAGGGTCACCTTGCAGCCAATGGGCCAGCCCTCGCGGATCTTGAATCCCGCCACCGACTTGCGCGCGCGCGTAACGATGGGCTTCTGCCCCACGATCCGGGCCATGTCGTTCATGGCATGTTCGAGGACCTTCTTGTCGGCCACGGCCTCGCCCACACCCATGTTGACCGTGATCTTGCTGATGCGCGGCACCTGCATGACACTCTTGTAGCCAAAGCGCTCCATGAGTTCCTTGACCACTGTGTCACGGTAGTATTCTTTCAGTCTCGCCATGTCTGTCTTCCGCCCCTGGCCGCCGTACTCAGGCGTCGAGCACTTCGCCGTTGGACTTGAAGTAGCGCACCTTGCGCCCGTCCTCCAGCGTCTTGAATCCGACCCGGTCCGGCTTGCCCGTGGTGGGGTTGTACAGCATCACGTTGGAGACATGGATGGGCATCTCCTTCTCGATGATGCCGCCCGGGATCCCCAGGGCCGGATTCGGCTTCTGGTGCTTCTTCACCATGTTGACGTTCTCGACGATCACGCGGTCCTCGTCGGCCAGCACGCGCACCACGGTCCCCCGTCGGCCCTTGTCCTTGCCGGCGATGACCACCACGTCGTCGCCCTTCTTGATTCGCCTCATCTCTGGATGCTCCGTGCTACAGCACTTCCGGCGCCAGCGAAATGATCTTCATGAAGTTCTCGGTCCGCAGCTCGCGGGTCACCGGCCCGAAGATGCGGGTCCCGATGGGCTGGAGCTGGTTGTTCAGCAGCGCCACCGCGTTGCCGTCGAAGCGGATGACCGAGCCGTCCTGGCGGCGCACTCCCTTCTTGGTGCGCACCACCACGGCGTTGTACACGTCGCCCTTCTTCACCCGGCCGCGCGGGATGGCCTCCTTGATGCTCACCTTGATGATGTCGCCGATATTGGCATAGCGCCGCTTGGAGCCGCCCAGCACCTTGATGCACTGGACGCGCCGGGCGCCGCTGTTGTCGGCCACTTCGAGCATGGTCTGCATCTGAATCATGTCTGACTCCTGTCCTGCCTGGGCCCCGTCAGACCTTGGTTGCGCGCTCGACGATTTCGACCAGGCGCCAGGACTTGGTCTTGGACAGGGGCCGGCACGAGGTCACCGCGACCACGTCCCCTTCCTGGCACTCGTTGTTCTCGTCGTGCACGTGCAGCTTGGTGGAGCGCTTGACGTACTTGCCATAGACGGGGTGAGCCACCCGGCGCTCGATGAGCACCGTGATGGTCTTGTCCATCTTGTTGCTGATCACGCGCCCCACCAGGGTCCGCTGGGTTTTCTCTGCCTCTGTCATTCTGCCTTCGCCTTCTCTCTCAGGATGGTCTTGACCCGCGCAATGTTCCGCCGCACTTCGCGGAACTGGTGCGGGCGTACCCCCTGGTCGCTGCCCTTCTGCATCCGCAGGTTGAACTGCTCGCGCAGCAGGGCCATGAGCTCCTGGTTCAGCTCCTCGACGCTCTTTTTCCTCAGTTCTTCCGCTTTCATCACTGCACCGTCCGGGTCACGAACGCAGTCTTGACCGGCAGCTTGGCCGCGGCCAGGCGGAAGGCCTCGCGGGCCACCTCCTCGGAGACGCCCTCCATCTCGTAGAGCATCCGGCCCGGCTGGACCAGCGCCACCCAGTACTCGACGTTGCCCTTGCCCTTGCCCTGGCGGACCTCCAGCGGCTTTTGGGTGATGGGCTTGTCCGGGAAGATCCGGATCCAGATCTTGCCGCCGCGCTTGATGTGGCGGGTCATGGCTCGCCGTGCGGCCTCGATCTGGCGCGCGGTGATGCGTCCGCGGGTCAGGGCCTTGAGCCCGAACTCACCGAAGCTCACCTTGTTGCCGCGCGTGGCCACGCCGCGGTTGCGCCCCTTCTGCTGTTTGCGGAACTTGGTCCGTTTTGGCTGCAGCATCTCGCTGAACTCCTGGTTGCCTAGCTGGCGGCCGCGGCCTCGGCCTCTTCCTGGGCGCCGATGACCTCACCCTTGAAAATCCAGACCTTCACGCCGATGACCCCGTAGGTCGTCCGTGCCTCGGCGAACCCGTAGTCGATGTCGGCCCGCAGCGTGTGCAGGGGCACGCGGCCCTCACGGTACCATTCGGTGCGGGCGATCTCGGCGCCGTTGAGGCGGCCCGCCACCATGATCTTCACCCCCTGTGCGCCCAGGCGCATGGAGTTGGCCACCGCCCGCTTCATGGCCCGGCGGAACATGATGCGCCGCTCCAGCTGCTGGGCCACGCTCTCGGCCACGAGCTGCGCGTCCAGTTCCGGCTTGCGGATCTCCTCGATGTTGATGTGGACCTTGTTCAGACCCATCATCCGCGCCACTTCCACCCGCAGCCGCTCGATGTCCTCGCCCTTCTTGCCGATCACCAGGCCGGGGCGGGCGGTGTGGATGGTCAGGTTGGCCTTGCCCGCGGTGCGCTCGATGGTGATGCGGCTGACCGAGGCCTGGGCCAGGCGCTTCTTCAGGAAGGCCCGCACCTCCAGGTCATTGTTCAGGTAGTCGGCATAGTCGCGGGAGCTGGCAAACCACTTGGAGTTCCAGTCCGTGACGATGCCGAGCCGCATGCCCGTTGGATGTACTTTCTGACCCATCTCCCGGCCCTCAGTCGTCCGCCACGGTCACGGTGATGTGACTCGTGCGCTTGAGAATATGATTCACCCGGCCCTTGGCCCGCGGGCGCCAGCGGCGCAGGGTCCGGCCCTGGTCCACGTAGATCCGAGCGACCTTGAGCTCATCCACGTCGGCGCCCTCGTTGTGCTCGGCGTTGGCGATGGCCGACTCCAGCACCTTCTTGATGATCCGGGCCGCCTTCTTGGGGCTGAAGGTCAGGATCTGCAGGGCCGACTCCACGGACTTGCCGCGGATCTGGTCCGCCACCAGCCGCGCCTTCTGCGGCGAGATGCGAACGTGCTTGAGACGTGCCGAGACTTCCATCGCTCACCCCTTACCTGGACTTCTTGTCCGCCGCGTGGCCCTTGAAGGTCCGCGTCGGCGCAAATTCACCCAGCTTGTGCCCCACCATGTTCTCGGTAATCAGCACCGGCACGTGCTGGCGGCCGTTGTGCACCGCGATGGTCAACCCGATCATCTCGGGCACGATCATCGAGCGGCGCGACCAGGTCTTGATGGGCCGCTTGCTGCCGGTGGCCTGCGCCTCCTCCACCTTTTTCATCAGGTGCAGATCGACGAAGGGTCCTTTTTTGATTGAACGTGGCACGGTCTGTACTCTCTGGTCGTCTGTTCCGGTTGGCCTCGATCCGCCTACTTCTTGTTGCGCCGGCGGACAATCATGTTGTCGGTCCGCTTGTTCTTGCGCGTCTTGTAACCCTTGGTGGGCACGCCCCACGGGGTCACCGGGTGGCGGCCGCCCGAGGTGCGGCCCTCGCCGCCGCCATGCGGGTGGTCCACCGGGTTCATGGCCACGCCGCGGACGGTGGGCCGGATGCCCCGCCAGCGCTTGGCGCCCGCCTTGCCCAGCTTGCGCAGGTTGTGCTCGGGATTGGACACCTCGCCCACGGTGGCGCGGCAGTCGATGTGCACCTTGCGCATCTCGCCCGAGCGCAGGCGGATGGTGGCATAGCGCCCCTCGCGCGCCACGAGCTGCACCGACGTGCCCGCGGAGCGGGCGAGCTGGGCCCCCTTGCCCGGGCGCAGCTCCACGCAGTGCACCGTGGTGCCCACCGGGATGTTGCGCAGCGGCAGGCAGTTGCCCGGCTTGATGGGGGCGTCGGAGCCGGACATCAGCTCGTCGCCTGCATGGACCTTCTGCGGCGCGATGATGTAGCGCCGCTCGCCGTCGGCATACTTGAGCAGCGCGATGTGCGCCGTGCGGTTGGGGTCATACTCCAGCCGCTCCACCACCGCCGGGATCCCGTCCTTGTTGCGGCGGAAATCGATGATCCGGTAGTGATGCTTGTGACCGCCCCCCCGGTGCCGGGTGGTGATGCGGCCCTGGTTGTTGCGGCCGCCGGTCTTGGTCTGCTTTTCCACCAGCGGCGCATAGGGCCGGCCCTTGTGCAGCTCCGGGTTGACCACCTTCACCACGAAGCGGCGCCCGGGGGAGGTCGGCTTGGTCTTGACTACTGGCATACCTGCAATCCCGTGTCGCTGCGGCTTACTCGGCGGCCGCGAAGTTGATGTCCTGGCCCTCCGCCAGGCGGACGTAGGCCTTCTTCCAGTTCTTGCGCCGGCCCGGCACCCACCGGTGCATCTTGCGCTTGCCCTTGACGTTGGCCACCTGGACCTTCTCCACGGTGACGTTGAACAGGGTCTCCACCGCCTTCTTGATCTCGGGCTTGGTGGCATCCACCGCCACCTTGAACACCACCTGGTTGGCCTTGTCGCCGGCCAGGGTGCTTTTCTCGGAGATGACCGGCTCGAGCAGGATCTTCAGCAGGCGTTCCTGGTTCATGCCAGCATCTCCTCCAGCTTCTTGAGCGCATCCACCGTGATCAGGACCTTGTCGTGCTTGATGAGCAGCACCGGGTCCACCGCGGCGGCCTCGCTCAGCCCCACCTTGAACAGGTTGCGCGCAGCCAGCCACAGGTTCTCGTTCATGGCCTCGACCACGATGAGCACGTCATCCAGCCCGAGGGCCTTGAGCTTCTCCACCAGCAGCCTGGTCCTGGGGGCGTCGAGCTCCAGCTTGTCCACCACCACCAGCCGGTCCTGGCGGGCCAGCTCGGAGACAATGGACCGCATGGCCGCGCGGTACATCTTCTTGTTGACCTTCTGCTTCCAGCTCTGGGGCTTGGCCGCGAAGGTCTTGCCGCCGCCGCGCCACAGCGGGCTGCGGATGGAGCCCACGCGGGCGCGGCCGGTGCCCTTCTGGCGCCAGGGCTTGGCCCCGCCACCGCGCACCTCGGACCGGGTCTTCTGGGCCCGCGTGCCCGCCCGGCCGCCGGCCAGGTAGGCAGTCACCACCTGGTGCACCAGGGGCTCGTTGAACTCGCGCCCGAAGGCGGTATCGGACACCTCCACCTTCTTGCTGGAGACCTTGCCCGTGGCTGTGGTCAGTGTCAGCTCCATCGCTTACCCCTTTGCCTTCACTGCCGGGCGGACGATGACGTCCCCGCCCCGCGCCCCGGGCACCGCGCCCTTGACCAGCAGCAGGTTGCGCTCGGCGTCCACGCGCACCACCTCGAGGTTCTGCATGGTACGCCGCACCGCACCCATGTGCCCGGCCATGCGCTTGCCCTTGAACACGCGGCCCGGGGTCTGGTTCTGGCCGATGGACCCCGGCGCCCGGTGGGACAGCGAGTTGCCGTGGGTGGCGTCCTGGGTGCGGAAGTGATGCCGCTTGACGTTACCGGCAAAGCCCTTGCCGATGCTGGTGCCGGTGACGTCCACCTTCTGGCCCGGGGTGAAGATCTCCACCGTGATCTCGGCGCCCGGCTCCAGGTCGGCGCCCTCCTCGCCCTCGAGGCGGAACTCCCACAGCCCGCGCCCGGCCTCAATACCGGCCTTGGCGAAATGGCCGGCCAGCGGCCTGGTCACGCGGGAGGCCCGGCGGGTGCCGGTGGTCACCTGCACCGCCCGGTACCCGTCCCGGTCCTCGGTCTTGACCTGGGCCACACGGTTGGGCTGGACCTCGATCACCGTGACCGGCAGCGAGGTGCCGTCCTCGGTGAACACCCGGCTCATGCCCAGCTTGCGACCTACGATTCCCAAAGGCATTGCTTTCTTCCCGGTTTCGCTCGTTTGCGCCCGCGCCGCCTCACTGCAGCTTGATCTGGACGTCCACACCCGCGGCCAGATCCAGCTTCATGAGCGCATCCACCGTCTTGTCCGTGGGATCCACGATGTCCATCAGGCGCTTGTGGGTCCGGATCTCGTACTGGTCCCGGGCATCCTTGTTCACGTGCGGCGAGATCAGGACCGTGTAGCGCTCCTTGCGCGTGGGCAGGGGGATGGGCCCCCGCACCTGGGCGCCGGTGCGCCGTGCGGTCTCGACGATCTCGCGCGCCGACTGATCGATCAGCCGGTGATCGAACGCCTTGAGACGGATACGGATGTTCTGGTTCTTGGCCATGAGTGTTTGCCTGTCAGCCCCTTACTCGATGATCTTGGTGACCACGCCGGCGCCGACGGTGCGCCCGCCCTCGCGAATGGCAAAGCGCAGGCCTTCCTCCATCGCAATGGGCGCAATCAGCGATACCGTGAAGCTCACATTGTCTCCAGG
>JALUTW010000233.1 GCA_027021685.1 Chromatiales bacterium
CCCTGCCAGCAGCAGCGCCGCCAGCAGCAGGCGCCACATGCCGAAGCGTGCCAGCCAGCGGTGCATGATCAGGAACACCCCCACCTCGGCCACCACGCCCAGGGCGATGAGCCCGCCGGCCAGTCCCGCGCTGTAGCCGTGGCTCTGCAGGTAGGGCACGTAGAAGGCATAGTAGGGCCCGTGGCTGGCCTGCATGAGAAAGCACACCGCGAGCAGGCCGGCCACCTGGGGCCGGCGCAGCACCCGCGCCAGGGGCTCGTGGTCCAGCCTCAGGTGGGCGGCGGCCGACTCCGGGGCCAGCAGGCTCGAGAGCCAGATGCCCGCAAACAGCACCAGCACCACCGTGGGCAGGATCGCTATGGACCAGCGGTCGATGCCCCAGCCCACCGCCCACACCACCACGATGAAGCCGATGGAGCCCCACAGGCGGATGCTGCTGTAGCGGTGCACCTGCTCGCCCAGGTGGGAAAAGGTGGTGGCCTCGAACTGGGGCAGCACCGCGTTCCAGAAGAAACTGAAGGCCGCCATCACCAGCGCCAGCCCCCAGTAGGAACTCACCCAATACACGCCGGCGAAAGTGAGCGCGGCGGCCAGCGCCCCGCTGCGCACGATGGTCATGCGGTGGCCGGTGTGATCGGCGATCCAGCCCCACACCAGCGGCGCCACCAGCTTGGTGGCGGAGAGGATGGCCAGCAGCTCGCCGGTCTCCTCGCGCGAGAAGCCCAGCGAATCCAGGTACACGCTCCAGTAGAACACCAGCGCGCCGAGGCTGGCGAAGTAGAAGAAGTAGAAGCCGGACAGCCGCCAGTACGGCATGGCCTCAGCCACGGCGCTGGCCGCCCCCGGTCCGGACACGCCGTGACGCGCCCACGGCCAGGCCCTCACCGGTCGCCTGCCGGGATCACCGGGGTGGTGGAATGCACGTCGATGTTCTGCGCGCGGTGGCGCAGGTAGTGATCCATGAGCACGATGGCCAGCATGGCCTCGGCGATGGGCGTGGCGCGGATGCCGACGCAGGGATCGTGGCGGCCGGTGGTCACCACCTCCACCGGCTCGCCGGCCAGGTTCACCGTGCGCGCCGGCAGGCGCAGGCTGGAGGTGGGCTTGAGCGCGATGCTCACCAGGATGTCCTGGCCCGAGGAGATGCCGCCCAGGGTGCCGCCGGCGTGGTTGGACAGGAAGCCCTGGGGCGTGATCTCGTCGCGGTGCTCGGTGCCCTTCTGCTCCACGCTGGCGAAGCCGGCGCCGATCTCCACCCCCTTGACCGCGTTGATGCTCATCATGGCGTGGGCGATGTCGGCATCCAGCCGGTCGAACACCGGCTCGCCCAGTCCCGGCGGCACGCCGCTGGCCACCACGTTGACGCGCGCGCCGATGGAGTCGCCCTCCTTGCGCAGGGCGTCCATGAAGGCCTCCAGCTCCGGCACCATGGCGGCGTCGGGGAAGAAAAAGGGGTTCTGCTCCACCGCCTCCCAGTCGAACTCGCGGAAGCGCAGCGGGCCGAGCTGCGCCAGGTAGCCGCGGATGGTCACGCCCAGGCGCTGGTGCAGGTACTTTTTGGCAATCGCCCCGGCGGCCACGCGCATGGCCGTCTCCCGCGCCGAGCTGCGGCCGCCGCCGCGGTAGTCGCGGATGCCGTACTTCTGCTGGTAGGTGTAGTCGGCATGCCCGGGACGGAAGCGGTCCATGATGGACGAGTAGTCCTTGGAGCGCTGGTCCACGTTCTCGATGACGAGGCCGATGGGCGTGCCGGTGGTGCGGCCCTCGAACACGCCCGACAGGATGCGCACCCGGTCCGGCTCGCGGCGCTGGGTGGTGTGGCGGCTCTTGCCGGGGCGGCGCCGCTCCAGGTCACGCTGCAGGTCCTCCTCCGACAGCTCCAGTCCCGGCGGACAGCCGTCCACCACGCAGCCGATGGCGGGCCCGTGGCTCTCGCCGAAGGAAGTGACGGTGAACAGCTTGCCGATGGTGTTGCCGGACATGGATCCCCCGCGTGCCGGCCCATTATACGCCAAAGGCGCCGGTGCGCCCCGGCAGGCTGTCGAAAAGCGGCCTGCGCATGCGGGACAGGGATGCCCCGCCCGCGCATCCGGCATGCAGGCACCTGATTCGGCACGGCCGGATCCGGACCCGCGCCGGGTCCGGCGCGCTGAAAAGGATCAGGGCGACCTCTTTCGACATCCTGTCAGTCGCCGCCCGATTCGTCGAAGCCCTCGCGGTGGGTGGCGTTGATCTGCAGCAGCAGGTACTTGAACGGCAGGTGCAGGGTGCCCTGGGCGCGGACGATGGACATGAACGGCAGGTCCTCGTCGGAAAAGGCATGGCGTCCGGCACGCAGGTCCTCCAGCAGCGCGCGCACGCCCTCCTCCAGGGGCGCGACGAACTCCAGCGCCGGGCCCAGGTCCTCGTAGTCGTACTCGGCGGCGGAACGCAGCTCCTCGATCTCGAACAGGGCCT
>JALUTW010000234.1 GCA_027021685.1 Chromatiales bacterium
GGAATCCCGCCATCAAGGCGCAGGCTCAACGACTCAGGGCGCGGCACAAACCCGGCAAAACCATCACCGTCGCCGCCATCAGAAAACTCATCCATATCGCATTCGGAGTCATTCACAGCGGCATGCCCTTCGACCCAAAAAAGGCCATGGCCTCTTGACAGGCGACACAGTATCTTTGCGCCTCTGCGTCTTTGCGTTGGAGGTTTTTTGCTGCGCGAGGGGTGACCGGCGCGTTTTGGGGTTCGCGCCGGGGCGGCGTTTGTATGTTCTCGTGTAGGAGCGGCCCCCGTTCAGAGGACAGAGGACGGAAGACAGAGGTCAGAACGGGTGTAGGATCGGCCCCTTGGCTGCGAAGGGAATTTCGCCGTACGTGATGCAAACGCAGAGACGCGGAGGCGCGGAGACGCAGAGGAACCGCAGGGTGTGATCGCGCAGCGAACGCACCGGGTTCCTGGCCGCGATTCAGGGGACAGGGAACGGAAGACGGAGGACAGAAATTTGTAGGGTGCGTTCGCCTTGCGAACGCACCGGAAGGGCGGTGCGCTGGGGTTCGCGCCGGGGCGGCGTTTCTATGTTCTCGTGCAGGAGCGGCCCCATGGCCGCGAAGCCCGGCCGCCATTCCCTGCGGCGCGCGGTGGCCGCGCCGGGGAGGGGTTCGCTGTGACCTCCATGATGAATCTGCGCTAGAATGGCGGCCCTTTCCCAACGCCAGAGGACGTCATGAGCAGCAACGGGTCAGAACCGGTGCGCATCGGTTTCGTCACCGTCTCGGACCGCGCCAGTCGCGGCGAGTACGAGGACCTGGGCGGACCCGCCATGCGCGAGTGGATCGGCAAGGCCCTGGTCACGCCGTGGGAGGCAGAGGTGCGGGTGATCCCGGACGAGCGGCCGCTGGTGGAGGCCACCCTGCGCGAGCTGTGCGACGAGGCGGGCTGCTGCCTGGTGCTCACCACCGGCGGCACCGGCCCGGCGCCGCGCGACATCACGCCCGAGGCCACCGAGGCGGTGTGCGACAAGATCCTCGACGGATTCGGCGAGCAGATGCGGGCGGTGTCGCTCAAGTTCGTGCCCACCGCCATCCTGTCGCGGCAGATGGCGGGGGTGCGCGGGCGCAGCCTCATCATCAACCTGCCGGGCAAGCCCTCGGCCATCGCCGACTGCCTGGAGGCGGTATTCCCCGCCGTGCCCTACTGCATCGACCTCATCGAGGGGCCGTACCTGGAGACGGATGAATCCTTCGTCAAGGCCTTTCGCCCCAAGCATGCCCGCCGCCCCGGCTGAACATTCCTTTTATATAACCCCGCCGGGTCCCGGCACGGTGCTGGCCGACTGGGTGCGCTGGGCCGCGGCCGAGCTGGAGGCGGCCGGGGTCCACTTCGGCCACGGGACCGACAACGCGGTGGACGAGGCGGCCTGGCTGGTGTCCCACGCCGCCGGCCTGCCGCCGGACTTCGGGCCCGCGGACCACGGCCGGGTGCTGGATCCGGGCGCCGCGGCCCGGGCCCGGGCGCTGGTGGCCCGCCGCATCGTCGAGCGGCGGCCCGCGGCCTACCTGCTGGGCGAGGCCTGGTTCGCGGGGCGCCGGTTTTACGTGGACGAGCGGGTGCTGGTGCCCCGCTCGCCCCTGGCCGAGCTGATCCTGGATCACTTCACACCGTGGGTGGAGCCGGAGCGGGTGGAGCGGGTGCTGGATCTGTGCACCGGCTCCGGCTGCATCGCCGTGGCCTGCGCCCTGGAGCTGCCGCGGGCGCAGGTGGACGCCTCGGACGTGGATCCCGGCGCGCTGGAGGTGGCGGCGCGCAACGCGGCGGCCCACGGGGTGGCCAAGCGGGTGCGGCTCATCCGCTCGGACCTGTTCGCGGAGATCCCGCCCGCGCGCTATGACGTCATCGTCAGCAACCCGCCCTACGTGGACGCCGCCGACATGGCGGCCCTGCCCGAGGAGTACCGGCGCGAGCCGGCGCTGGGGCTGGCCGCGGGCGACGACGGGCTGGACCTGGTGCTGCCCCTGCTGGCGGCGGCCCCGGATTTCCTGGCCCCGGGCGGGATCCTGGTGGTGGAGGTGGGCCGCTCGGCGGCGGCACTGGAGGCGTGCCTGCCGCGGGTGCCCTTCACCTGGCTGGAGTTCAGCCGCGGCGGCGAGGGCGTGTTCCTGTTGCACGCGGAGGACGTGGTGCGCTACCGTGCGCAGTTCGTCGAGGCAGCATCCAGCAGGGGGAATCCATGATGGCCGGTCCCGTGATCAAGCGCGCCAGGTCCCGCGAGCAGTTCGTGCAGATGGTGGAGCAGGCCCTGTTCGAGATCGAGGAGCTGCGCTCCGCCGCCGAGTACGACTACGAGGACCTGGGCCCGGCGCTGGAGTTCGTCGCGCCCCTGGAGGAGGGCGTGCGCGCGCTGCTGGAGGACCTGCGTGCCGGACGCCATGCCTTTTCCGACGAGGAC
>JALUTW010000235.1 GCA_027021685.1 Chromatiales bacterium
AACAAGGAACCGCCGGTGACACCGGCCCAAGGATGTCCGAGATGAAACGCGCAACCATGATGCTCGCTGCCGCGCTGCTGTCCGCCGGCGCCGCGGCCCAGGACCTGCGCCAGGTCTACGACCTGGCCCTGGAGGCCGACCCCGTGTTCCGCGCCGCGGAGGCCGAGCGGCTGGCCGCCCTCGAGGCGCGTCCCCAGGCCCTGGCCGGCCTGCTGCCCAGTCTCACCCTCACCGGCCAGAGCGACAGTGCCAGCCAGAAGATCATTGCCAGTCCCTTCTCATCCCCGGGCCGTCGCGATTTCAGCGACACCACCCTGACCCTGAGCCTCAACCAGCCCCTGTTCCGGCGCGACCGCTTCATCCAGCTCCGGCAGGCCGATGCCCAGGTGGCCCAGGCGGAGCTGGAGTACCAGCGCGCGCGCCAGGAACTCATGCTGCGCGTGGCCCAAGCCTACTTCGACGTGCTGGCGGCCATCGACAACCTGAGCTTCGCCGAGGCGGAGAAGCAGGCCATCGGCCAGCAGCTCAACCAGACCCGGCAGCGCTTCAACGTGGGGCTGACCGCCATCACCGACGTGCACGAGGCCCAGGCCCGCTACGACCAGGCGGTGGCACGCGAGATCGAGGCCCGCAACGGCCTGGCGGTGGCGCGCGAGTCCCTGCGCGCCATCATCGGCCGGCTGCCCCAGGCCCTGGCCCGGCTGGTGCCGGACATGCCCCTGGTGCGACCCGACCCGGAGGACGAGGAGGCCTGGGTCAGGCGCGCCCTGGACGAGAACCTGGCCCTGCTGGCGGCGCAGCAGGCGGCAGAGGTGGCGCGCCAGGAGGTGGCCCGTGCCAGGGCCGGCCACTGGCCCACCCTGGACCTGGTGGCCAGCCACCGTTACAGCGACCGCGGCGGCATCTTCGCGTTCGAGGCCACGGATACCGCGGTGGGCGTGCAGCTCACCGTCCCCCTGTACCAGGGCGGGGCGGTGACCTCGGCCGCGCGCCAGGCGGCCCATGCCTACGATGCCGCGCTCCAGAACCTGGAGCAGGTGCGCCGGGCCACCGAGCAGGGGGCCCGCAGCGCCTTTCTCACCGTGCTGGCCGACATCAGCCGGGTCAAGGCATTGAAGCAGGTGCTCAAGTCCACGGAAACGGCCCTGGAGGCCACCGAGGCCGGCTTCGAGGTGGGGACCCGCACCGCGGTGGACGTGCTCAATGCCCGCCGCGAGCTGTACCGGGCCCGCAGCGAGTACGCCGCCGCCCGCTACCGTTACCTGCTGCAGACCCTCAAGCTCAAGCAGGCCGCGGGCATCCTGGCCGAGGACGACCTGGATCGCATCAATGCATGGCTCAAGTGAACAAAGGGTTCCGGGGGCTGGGCGCCGGGATTCGTCCCCGCGGGACACGGGCGCCCATCGATCCGATTTTCTGTGAAGCCGTCGAGAAAGAAATCCGACTCCAATGACCGGGGACCCGTCAGCTCCTGAGGCCAGAACGCTGCCGCTGTGTGACGCCGCCGCCGGCCAGCTCGTCGTCATCGACGTGCAGGAGAAGCTGCTGGCCGCCATGCCGGAGGCGGTGGCGGAACAGGTGGTGCGCAACACCGCCCTGCTGGCCGACGCCGCCGCCTGGCTCCAGATCCCCGTCCTGCGCACCGAGCAGTATCCCAGGGGGCTGGGTCCCACCGTGGACGAGCTGGACCGGCGCCTGCCGCCGCCGGCGGCGACCAAGACCCGCTTCGCCTGCTGCGGCGAACCCGGATTCGACGCGGCCCTGGTCCGCCCCCAGGTGATCCTCGCCGGCGTGGAGACCCACGTCTGCGTGCTGCAGACCGCCGCCGGCCTGCTGGAGGCGGGGCACGAGGTGTTCGTGGCGGCCGACGCGTGCTGTTCGCGCCGCAAGGCCGACCACCGCAATGCCCTGGCACGCATGGCGGCGGCCGGAGCCCATGTCACCTGCACCGAGTCGGTCCTGTTCGAATGGTTGCGCGACGCCGCCCACCCGCGGTTCAAGGACATCAGCCGGCGCCTGCGCTGACGGCGCGGGGCCCGCTGCCATGACCGTACCCCGGACCTCCGCCCCCGGGCCCTTTCCCTGGCGCCGCTACCTGGCACCCCGCCACTGGCCCACCTGGCT
Source organism: Chromatiales bacterium (assembly GCA_027021685.1). Taxonomy (GTDB): domain Bacteria; phylum Pseudomonadota; class Gammaproteobacteria; order CAMYNG01; family CAMYNG01; genus JALUTW01. The sequence continues at coordinate 2,125 of JALUTW010000235.1, forward strand.
GGGCCTGGGCCTGCTGCGCGCCTGGGGCGCCCTGCCCTACCCCCTGCTGCTGGGCGTGGGCCGGGCCCTGGGCACCCTGGGCTGGTGGCTGGTGCCGTCGCGCCGGCGCGTGGCCCGCACCAACCTGCGCCTGGTCTTTCCGGAGCTGCCGGAGCGGGAAATCCGCCGTCTGGCCCGGCGCGCCTTCGTCAACGCCGCCATCGCCCTGGGCGAGTCGGCCCTGGCCTGGTGGGGCCGGGAGGCCCGGCTGGCCCGCCTCGACCATTTCGAGGGCGCCGAACACCTGGAACGGGCCCTGGCCCGGGTCCGCGGC
>JALUTW010000236.1 GCA_027021685.1 Chromatiales bacterium
CCCATGCCCCAGATGACCTGCTTGTTGGCTAGGCGCCGGTCCACGTACTCCTCGGCCTTCTCCGGCGAGCCGATCTCCTGCAGCATCTCCAGCACCTTCTGGTTGGCCCCGCCGTGCAGCGGCCCGGACAAAGCGCCGATGGCGGCAGCGATGACGCTGTTGGGACTGGCCAGGGTGGAGGCATTGACCAGCACGGCGAAGGTGGAGGCATTGATGGTGTGCTCGGCGTGGAGGATGAGGCAGACGTCCATGATCCGCGCCAGCAGGGGATCGGGCTCGCGGCCGGTGAACATGTACAGGAAGTTCTCGGCGTAGGACAGGTCCGGGCGCGGCTCCACCGGGTCATAGCCCGAGCGGATGTGCTGCCACATGGCCACCAGGGTGCCCATGCGGGCCAGGATCTTCACCGTCATGTTGTGGATGTAGTCCAGGTCCTCGCAGGCCTGGCTCCCGGTGAGGCACTCGTTGCCGGGATAGAACATGCCCAGCGAGGCCACCGCCGTCTGCAGCATCTCCATGGGATGGCCGGTGGCGGGAAAGGTCTTCATGAGGTCGCGGATGTGGTACTGCACCCGGCGGTTGCGGCGCAGGCGGCCGTCGAACTCGGCCAGCTGGGCGGCCGTGGGCAGCTGCCCGTCCAGCAGCAGCAGGGCGGTCTCCTCGAAGGTGCTGTGCTCGGCGAGCTGCTCTATGGGGTAGCCGCGGTAGGAGAGGATCCCCTTCTCGCCGTCGATGTCCGAGATGTTGGACTTGGTGGCCGGCACCCCCGCCAGGCCGGGCAGGTACTCGCTCATGAGGCTCCCCTTTGCACCGTGCGACGCAGTGAAGGATAGCAGATTGGAACCGGCACAACGGCGCCGGTTCCCGGCGCCGCCGGCGGGAAATCAGACGGAGAAGGAAGAGCCGCAGCCGCAGGTGGTGGTGGCGTTGGGATTGCGGATCACGAACTGGGCCCCGGAGAGGTCCTCCTTGTAGTCGATCTCCGCCCCCATGAGGTACTGGATGCTCATGGGATCGATGAGCAGGGTCACGCCGCCGTTCTCCACCGTGGTGTCGCCCTCCTGCACCTCCTCGTCGAAGGTGAAGCCGTACTGGAAGCCGGAACAGCCTCCGCCGGTGACGAACACCCGCAGCTTGAGGTTGTCGTTGCCCTCCTCCTCGATGAGGCTCTTCACCTTGGCCGCGGCGGCGTCGGTGAAGACGAGGGGCGATTCGGTTGCCGTGGTCATATGGGCTGTCTCCACAGAAAATCTGCCTGAATAATATCAGAGAACTCTGATATTATGGGAATCCTGAGTGGGGCCGTCAAGTATTGCCCGCGGCCTTTTCCGCCTCGGGCTTGATCTTGACCACGCCCTTCTCGTGCTCGGCCCGGTGCACCAGGTTCCCGTTCACCTCGGCCCCCATGGCCATTTCGATGAGGCTGTAGTAGACGTTGCCGTTGACCCGGGCCTTGGCCGCCAGCTCGATGTGCTCGGCGGCATGGACATCGCCGATGATGGTGCCGTTGAGCACGATGTTGGGCACCTTGACCTCGCCCTCGATGGTCCCCTGCTCGCTCACCGTAAGCACCGACCCGGAATCGTCCTCGGAAATGACGTTGCCGCGCACCACCCCGTTGACGTGCAGGCCGCCGCGGAACACCACGTCGCCGCGGATCTCGGTGTTCTGGCCGATGAGCGAATCAATCCTGGCCGTCTGCCTGGGCTTCTTTCCCCACATGACGCGCTTGCTCCCTGGTCTCCCAATCAAAGGTCTTTTCGATCATGTCGCGGCTGCCGCCGCGGGGCCGCACCTGCACCGTCACCCGCTGCAGGCGAAACCCGTCGGGCAGATGCAGCTCGCCGTGCAGGTCCTGAAAGTACTTGAACCGGTACTTGAGTTCCTTGACGCCCTTCTCGGTCACCTGCGAAAGGTCCAGGCTGCGCGGACGCCCGCCCTGGATTCCTTCCAGCCGCAGCCGGACCGTGCCGTAGGCTAACCTATCATTTTTGAGCACCTGGGTTAATACGACCTTGTAGCGATAGGTCCCGTCGTGACCCGCGGGCGTCAGCTTGAAGCTCTGCAGGTGCAGGCCGCGGGCCGCCTGGCGCGGCGAGACGATGCCCCGGTAGAAGGCCAGCTCCTCGTTGAGTTCCAGGATCTCGGACTGCAGGGCCTGCAGGGACAGCTTGATGTCCGCCGCCGCCTTGCGCTCCACCTGCACCGCCCGCTCCAGCACCGCGTTCTGCTCGCGCAGGGCCTCGAGCTGCCGCTCCAGCGCCGCCTTTTCCGCCGCCAGCGCCCGGTACTCGCGCGCCGCGGCCACGTGATCGAAGCCGGCCCGGTAGCGGCCGTACTCGAACAGCGACCAGCCCGCCGCCACCATGGCGGCGGCGCCCAGCCCCAGCAGCACCCGCGTCTTCCACGGCCGGTGGGCCTTGACCACCAGCCCGCTCACGGCACCAGCGCCGGGGCCGCCAGCCCCAGGGTCTCGTCCAGCCCGAACATGATGTTCATGTTCTGCACCGCCTGCCCCGCCGCCCCCTTGACCAGGTTGTCGATGACCGACAGCACCACCACCGTGTCCCCGTCCTGCGGCCGGTGCACCGCGATGCGGCAGGTGTTGACCCCGCGCACGCTGCGCGTCTCCGGGTGGCTGCCGGCCGGCAGCACATCCACGAAGGGCTCGTCCCGGTAGCGCCCCTGGAACAGTTCCTGCAGGTCGGCCCCGCCGGTGAGCCTGGCGTAGAGGGTGGCATGGATGCCGCGGATCATGGGGGTCAGGTGGGGGACGAAGGTGAGCCCCACCGGGCCCCCGGCGGCCTGCCCCAGCCCCTGGCGGATCTCCGGCAGGTGGCGGTGGCCGGGCACGGCATAGGCCTTCATGCTCTCGGAACACTCCGCCAGCAGGGTGCCCACCGCGGCCTTGCGCCCGGCGCCGGAGACTCCGGACTTGCAGTCGGCCACCAGGGTGGAGGCCTCCACCACGCCGGCCTCCAGCAGCGGCAGCAGGCCCAGCTGCACCGCGGTGGGATAGCAGCCGGGGTTGGCCACCAGCCGCGCCGTGCGGACGGCCTCGCGGTTGACCTCGGGCAGGCCGTAGACCGCCTCGGCCAGGAGATCGGGGCAGGCATGGGGCTGGCCGTACCAGCGGGCCCATTCCCCGGCGTCCCGGAGGCGGAAGTCCGCCGCCAGGTCGATGACGCGCACACCGGCGGCCAGCAGGGCCGGGGCCTGGGTCATGGCCACCCCGTTGGGGGTGGCGAAGAACACCAGGTCGCACTCGGCCAGGGGCGCGGCCTCCGGTGCGCTGAAGGCCAGGTCCACGAAACCCCGCAGGCTGGGGAACAGCTCCGCCACCGGCGTGCCCGCCTCGGCGCGCGAGGTGATGCAGGCCAGCTCCGCCTGCGGATGGACGGCCAGCAGGCGCAGCAGCTCGACGCCGGTATAGCCGGTGCCGCCGACGACGCCGACGCGGATCATGGCTGAAATGGCTGCAGGTCCATAAGGGGCACATTATATATGGGATGGGTGCCGGGTGCTGGACCTGGAGGGCCGAGGGACGAGGGCCGAGGGACGAGGGGCGAGGGCAGAGGGCGGAACCACCGCACCGCGCCGGTGGTGCGCGGGATCCGGTGCCATCGCTGCGCGATCACACCCTGCACCTCGGCCCTCGTCCCTCTGTCCTCTGTCCTCTGTCCTCTGTCTTCCGTCTTCTGAAACAAAAGCCCCGGCGCGGGGCCGGGGCAAGGCTGAAGCGGAAGAAGGAGATCCGTCAGAAGATCGCAAGAATCTGCAGCGCCAGCCGGTCATCCATGGAACCGAGAATCTGGTTGGGCGTGGCACTGCCGGCCAGATTCGGCGCCTCGGCATCCCGGATCTCGTAGTTCAGAATGAGCCGGGTCTTCTTGTTGAAGAAGTACTGCACGCCCAGGGTCCAGGTCTCGAACCTGCGTTCGGCGCTGCTGTTGTTGGTCAGCCGGTTGAGCACGTCGTAGCGGACATCCAGCTCCCACTTGGGGGTGGGGGCGTAGCCGTAGTGGATGTACCAGCCGTCCGCCTCGCCCTTGGTGGCCACGTTGAACGATGCGGTTCCCGTATTGGCGTTGTTTGCGGCACCCGCAATTGCACCACCATCGGTGCCATTGAAGATCATGCCGTCGGCGGTGATGTACTCGAAGGCCGCCCGGTGCCTGCCCTTGCGGAAGGTGGTGCCGATGCCGGAACGGGTGCGATCATACTCCCCCGCGCCACCGGTATTGTTGGCCCCGGTCAGGGTGCGCTTGCCGTCCTGGCGCCACGCGAACAGCTTCCACCCCTCGCGCCGGGGGCCCTTGCCACCGTAAACCCTCTCGGAGGACCAATACAGGTACAGTTCCTTGTTGTCGTCGTTGTCGCCACGGGTGATGCCGTTGCCGTTGCCGTACATGATGGCATAGGAATGCTCCCAGTTTCCGGACTCGAAGATCTCGAACAACTGGATACCCACGTCGCGGAAGGCGCTCACCGGCCCGTTGGGCTTGTTGGCACAGCTTGGATTGGGCGTGCCCCCGGGGCAGGTGCCCGTGCCGTTGCCCGCGGTGGTGGAGCCGTCACCGTCGAAGAAACGCTCCAGCAACAGCTGGTTGGTGACATTGGTGAAATTGATGTAGTCGAACACGTGGATGGCCTGCAGCCCCTCTTCCGCGCCCGGGTGCTTGAACTGGCCCACGCGGACCCGCATGCCCTTGATGTGATTGAAGGTCACGCTGGCGTCCGTGATCTTGGCACTGCCGCCCCCCTGCCGCGTGATGCCGTTGTTGCCGAACTCGGCCAGGAAGAAATAGTTGGTCTTGGTGTCCAGCGGGAAGCCTGCGCCGCGCACGCCCACGCGGGCACGGATCACGTTGAAACCTTCGTTGGTTTTCAGATCGGGACGCACCTGGTTGAACACGGCATTCTGGCCGCTGAAGGCACCGGCCTTGAGCTTGGTGCCCGAGGTGGACTGGTACTCGGGCTGGATGAACCCCCACAGCTTGGCCCTCGGGGCCTGCCCCGGCGGTTCGGTACCCTGCAGTGCGAGCCAGTTGGCGGCCTGCGCGGCCCCGGCCATTCCCCCCAACGCAGCGGCACAGGCGGCCGCCGCAAGCGTCTTTTTCACTTGCATTTTCATCAGTGTCTCCTTGGAACTCTTTCTTTGTTCGGTTCGCTGTCGTCTTGCGGGCCCCGAACCCTCGCGCCCTCAGGGCTTGATCAGGTAATAGCCCTGGTCCACCAGGTCGATGATCCGCACCACGCCGGCAGAGACCTTCACCGCGTGCGGGTTGAGCTTGGGCGGAACACCGTCGCGCAGCTTGGTCATCTTGCGCATGGTGTTGGAACAGGCGGAGAACTTGACCCCGTTGGAGGCCAGGCTGGAGATGCGGCCCTTGTTGACGTTGTCGGCATAGAGCAGGCGCAGTCCGGGGCCGAAGGCCACGATCTCGATGGCCACCTGGTCCGGGCCGTAGTGCTTGATGAGGTTGTTGGCCACGTTGAGCACCAGCGTCTGCTTGAACGGGTTGGGATCGCTGATCTGCAGGACGATCTTTTTCTCGACGAAGGAATCGTCCTTCCTGGCGGCCCAGGCCGTGCCCGCGGTCAGGGCCATGAGGAACGCCGCCGCGAGTGCGGCGAGGCGCAATGACATGGATTGCATGGTTTCCCCCTCACTCAGATTGTCGAACACCTTGTCGTGAAGCCCGCGCCGGCCGATGCCGGAGCGGCTCACAGAGGCAGTGACGGGGGAGCGGGTCGATTTATTCCCCTGCGCATGTAATTCAGAAATTGGTTATATTCTGTTTCGCTGTTTGCCGGTGACACCGGGCTGTGGTCTGATCCGCGCGGAATAAATCGATGGGGATCGGCGTCAACACTGTGCCGGTGGATGACGCCCAATCTCGGCAAGACTCGGGGGAGCGGGGTCATGGCACTGCTGGGAATGTTTTGCAAACAGCGCGAACTGCGCCGCCTGCTGGGACAGCGGCGGGAACGGCTGTTCCGTATGGCTTTCGCCTGGAGCCACGACCCGGCGCTGGCCGATGACCTGGTGCAGGAGACCATGGAGAAGGCGCTCAAGCGTGCGAACCAGCTGCGTGACCTGGCCACCCTGGATCGGTGGCTGTTCGGCATCCTGGGCAATTGCTTCCGCGACCACTTGCGGCGCCAGCGCCCGCTGGAGGAACTGGAAGAACACACCCTGGCCGACCCCGAGACCCCGGAACGGCAGCACGAGCAGCGGCACATCGTCACCCAGGTCCGTTGCGCCATCGAGCGCCTGCCCGAGGGCCAGCGCCAGGTGGTGACCCTGGTAGACCTGGAAGGATTCAGCTACGCCGAGGTGGCAGACATTCTCGGCATCCCCATCGGCACGGTGATGAGCCGGTTGTGCCGGGCCCGGCGCCAGCTCAGCCAGGAGCTGGTGGACATCGAGCCGTTGCGCACCCAGGAGCCGCCCCGGTTGCGGAGGATAAAATGAAGCACACGGAAGGTTTTTCCGACGAGTTTCTCAACGCCTTCATCGACGGCCAGCTCGACGAGGCCGAGCGCAGCCGGCTGCTGGCCGCTCTGCGCGAGGACGAGGATCTCAGCCGGCGCCTGTGCCGCCTGCGCAAGGTCCGGGACATGGTTCAGCTCGCCTATCTGGAGATCCCGGACCGGGCGTCGGTTCGCACGCCGCCGCGGCCGCGGCCGCACCGGGGCCGGGCAGCGGCCGCCCTGCTGGTGGCACTGGCCGGGCTGGGCGGCTGGCTGGCCCACGACCGCATGGCCCAGCCCAGTCTGGCCGAGCTGGCCGAGATCGTGCAGACCAACACCCCCGCCGGAGACACCTGGCAGCTGGTCATCCACATCACCACCGACGACACCTACCGCCTGCGCACCGCGCTGGAAGAAACGGAAAACCTGCTGCGCCGCAACCAGGCCCGGGGCCGCAAGGTCATGGTGGAGATCCTCACCAACGGACGCGGCCTCAAGCTGCTGCGCACCGACACCAGCCCCTTCGCCCAGCGCATCCGCAGGATGCAACAGGAGTACCAGACCGTACGTTTCGCCGCCTGCGGCAAGACCATCCAGCGGCTCAAGCTGGAGCAGGGCCTGGAAGTGGGCCTGCTGCCCGAGGCCGTGGTGGTGCCCTCGGCCCTGGCCGAGATCATGAAACGCCAGCAGGAAGGCTGGACGTATATCAGGATCTAGGGGCTGGGATGATCGCGCACCTCCGGTGCGCGAAGGCGCTGGGCTCTGGGTTCTGGCCACCGGGGGGCTCCGTTGCCCGAATGCCGGCCTGTGGGGGCCGGAACCCGGCACTCTTTCTGCTAACATGCGCGTTCGGTTGATTTCGAGGAACGCGCCGGTCATGCGTGCCCACCTGCAACGGACCCGGGAATTTCTCTTCTCGCCGCGTGCGTGGAAGGCCCGCGCCGTGTTCTGGATCGGTGCCGGCGTGGTGGGCGCAACGGCGGTGGCCTTTGCCGAGGCCAGCGAGCGGGCCCACCTGCTGCTCAAGAAGCTGGTGGCCTTTTCACCGTATGCACCGCTGTTGGTGGCCCCGGCGGGCTTCGTGGCGGTGGCCTGGATCACCCGGCGCTGGTTCCGGGGGGCCGAGGGTAGCGGCATCCCGCAGTCCATCGTGGCCCTGGAGTCGGGGCGGACCGACGTGCGCGATGCACTGCTCTCGCTGCGCGTTGCCGCCGGCAAGATGGCGCTGACCCTGGTGGGCCTGCTGTGCGGGGCCTCCATCGGCCGCGAGGGCCCCACCGTGCACATCGGCGCCGCCATCATGTATTCGCTGGGGCGATTCGCCCATTTCCCCGCCCATGTGCTGGACCGCGGCCTCATCCTGGCCGGGGGGTCCGCAGGCATCGCGGCGGCCTTCAACACGCCGCTGGCAGGCATTGTGTTCGCCATCGAGGAAATGAGCCGCAGCTTCGAGGAACGCAACAGCGGCACCATGCTCACCGCGGTCCTGCTGGCCGGTTTCACCGCCCTCGCCATCCAGGGCTACTATTCCTATTTCGGCCGCACCGAGGCCTTCATCCCGCCGTTGCAGGCCTGGCTGCCCGTCGTCGCCTGCGGCGTCCTGGGCGGCCTGCTGGGCGGGCTGTTCTCCACCGGCATCATCTGGGGCGGCCGTGCCCTGCGGCCGCTCATGAGCCGCTGGCCCCTGTGGGTGGCGGCAGGCTGCGGGCTGCTGGTGGGTCTCATGGGCCTCGCCTCCGGCGGCGTGACCTACGGGACCGGTTACGAGGAGGCCCGCGGCCTGGTCACGGGTGCCGCCGGCGCGGCGCCGGAATTCGCCTTTCTCAAGCTGGGCGCCACCCTGGCCAGCTACTGGAGCGGCATTCCCGGTGGTATCTTCGCCCCCTCCCTGGCCACCGGGGCCGGGTTCGGCGCCCTGCTGGTCCCGTGGTTCGACGCGCCGGCCGGTGCCATCGTGGTCCTGGGCATGGTGGGCTACTTCGCCGGCGTGGTGCAGACGCCCATCACCGCCTTCGTCATCGTGATGGAGATGACCCTGGGTACCCAGCTCACACTGCCGCTCATGGCCACCGCCTTCATCGGCAGCGGTACCTCCAAGCTGGTCTGCCCCACCCCCATCTACCGCGCCCTGGCCCGGAACTTCCGGCCCGACCGGGTCCTGGTCCCGGCCGGCGGCAGGACCACCGGGGAGGGACGCCGGCCATGAGCCGCGGCCTCCCGCGCCGCCGGCTGATGCTGGCGGCGGCTGCCGCTGCGGGGCTCGCCGGCACCGGCTGGGCCGGGCGCAAGCTGTGGCAGCGGCTCCACCCGCCGGTGTACCCGGAGCGGGTGGTGTTCCGGCTCACCGACGGCCGGCGAACCCGGGTGGCCGACTACGCCGGCCGGCCGCTGCTGGTCAATTTCTGGCAGTCCACCTGCCGCCCGTGCCTGGAGGAAATGCCGGAGCTGGCCCGCCTGTACCGGGAACTGTCGCCGCGCGGGCTGGAGATCATCGGGGTCGTGGTCTGGTACGACCGCTTCGACAAGGCGCTGGAGACGGCGCGGCGCCTGGACCTCCCCTATCCCGTGGCCCTGGATCCCATGCGCCGGGTGTCCGCGGCGCTCGCTCACGAGGGATACACGCCGTTCTCGGTGCTCATCGGCCCGGAAGGGGAGGTGCGCCACCGGTGGGACGGCAAGATTCCGCTGGACGACCTGCGCCGGACCCTGGAACCCATGCTGGCCGCCCCCTGAACGGCGGTTCCCGATACCCGGTCACGCGGCACCCTCTTCACCTGGGCGACCCTCCTTCCCGGACCGCCCCTCGCCCCTCGAAAAGTGTGTCATGATCCCCGAAACCGCCGGAGAGAAACCGATGCTCTGGGTCAAGTCCTTCCACATCATCTTCATGGTCACCTGGTTCGCCGGCCTGTTCTATCTGCCCCGGCTGTTCGTCTACCACGCCCTGGCCGAGGACGCCGCCGGGCGCGAGCGCTTCAAGGTGATGGAGCGCAAGCTGTTCTGGGGCATCATGACCCCCGGCGGAGTGCTCACCGTGGTCTTCGGCCTGTGGCTGTGGCTGGGCTGGGGCATCACCGGCGGCTGGCTCCATGCCAAGCTGGCCCTGGTGGCCGGGCTCATTGCCTACCACGTCCACTGCGGCCTGCTGGTGCGGGCCTTCGCCCGGGACGCCAACCGCCATTCCCACGTGTTCTACCGCTGGTACAACGAGCTGCCGGTGCTGGCGCTCGCCGGCGCCGTCCTCCTGGTGGAGCTCAAGCCCTTCTGAATCGCCGCCCCGACCGGGTCCGGGTGCGACGCGGTGCGCCACTGCGGGCCGCGGCATCGCCGTTTTCCGGCCCCCTCCATTTCCGGGCGCCCTGCTCATAATTGCTAATGAGAATGATTTGCATTTGTATTCGTTTCCCGTATAATCCCCGGCCATCGATCTTTTGCTGTACGTCGAACTGCTACGAGGGGATTGAAAAATGAAATCCAGTCAAATGGTTATGGCCGCATTCCTGGGTGCCGCCCTGGCCCTGCCCGCCGCCGCGGAAACCGACCTGAAATCGGAAGTGGAGGCCCTGAAGGCGCAGAACCGCGAGATCATGGAGCGGCTGGAGGCCACCGCCGAGGCCCTGGAGCAGATGGCCCCGGCCCGTGCCGCCGCCACCCGCATGCCCCATGGCCACGGCAGCCGCGGCACCACCGTGGTGGGTGCCTACGGCGAGCTCCACTACAACAACCTGAGCAGCCAGAACGGCGGCAGCGACAAGAAGGAAATCGACTTCCACCGCTTCATCCTGTTCCTGGGCCACGAGTTCAACGACCGCATCCGCTTCTGGTCAGAGCTGGAGGTGGAACACTCCAAGGTGGACGCCGGCGGCGGCGAGGTAGCCATCGAGCAGGCCTTTCTCGAGTTCGACCTCAACGACGACCTCATGGCCCGGGCCGGCATCCTGCTGGTGCCCGTGGGCCTCATCAACGAAACCCACGAGCCGCCCACCTTCTACGGCGTGGAGCGCAACCCCATCGCCAAGTACATCATCCCCACCACCTGGCGCGAGGGCGGCGCCTCGCTGCGCGGCCGGCTGGGCAGCGGCTTCTCCTACGACCTGGTGCTGCACTCGGGGCTGAAGCTCAAGTCGGACCCGGACCCGTCCAAGAGCTACCTCGTGCGCAGCGGCCGCCAAGCGGTGCGCACGGCCCCGGCCGACGACCCGGCGGTGACCGCCCGCATCAAGTGGACCGGCGTGCCGGGCCTGGAGCTGGCCCTGGCGGTGCAGCGCCAGACCGACGCCGCCCAGGGCACCGATCCCGGCGTGGGCGCGGCCACCCTCGTCGCGCCCCACGTGGTGTGGCAGAAGGGACGCTTCGGGCTGCGCGCGGTCTATGCGAGCTGGGACATCGAGGGCAGCGGCCCGGCGGGCATCGGCGCCGACGAGCAGACCGGCTGGTACGTGGAGCCGTCCTTCCGCATCAACGAC
>JALUTW010000237.1 GCA_027021685.1 Chromatiales bacterium
TGCTCCAGTGCACCTGGGTGACGCCGGTGTCGTCGGCAGCGGTACCGGCAAGCGTGATGCGCGCGGAGGTCGTCGTGCTGGCGTTCGCCGGCGAGACGATGTTGATCGTCGGCGGTGTCGTGTCCGGCGAGACGCCGGGCGCGGCCGCATCCGGATTGTTGCCGAACCTCGTCTCGGTGCCGCATGCGGCCACGAGTGCGGCGCCGGCGAGTGCACTCGTCAGCCGTGTGAAGATGCCTGTCGAATCCATGAATACTGCCTCCCGGGCGCGGAATCGCTGCCCTTTCCTGATTTACCTGGGGCGCGGATTATTGGGCAGTAATCGTGTGGAAATCTGTGGCACAGCGCGCACGTCGGCGCGGGAGACCCCGCGACTTCGATTAAATCGACATGCGATTGATCAGGATCAAAGAAAGGCGTTTTTCAGCTTGACACGCTGAGGCATGAATCGTGACGCAGTACACACCGCGATTTGCGGGTGACGTTACTGGGAAATCCAAGGATACGGCCTGCACGAAGGCGGCGCAAGCCGGTGCGCGGAATCCGTCCCGCGGTTCTCCATGGCCGCGGACTCACGATGCCACACGCGCGGAATTCCCGAGGCAGGTTCTGGTCATCCGCGCCCGGCGGACCGTGGCAGCGCCTTGACCCGGGCCTGCAGGTCACGGGCGTTCATCACTGCGTAACCCGCCTCGTCGTTGTCGAAGTAGCAGTACACGTCCCGTCCCTCGCCGACCCACTGGCGGATGCGCCGGGCCCAGGCGGCGAGGGCGTTGCCGTGATAGCGCCCGGCGTAGGCCCCGCCGGGACCGTGCAGGCGGACGTAGACGAACGGCGCGGTGACGTGCAGCGGCGAGCGGTAGCCGGCGAGCTGGTAGATGCAGAAGGCCGCACCGTGTTCTTCCAGCAGGGCCAGCACCTCGCCGTTGATCCAGCTCCTGTCCCGGAACTCGAAGGCATAGCGGTGCCGGCGCGGCAGCAGCCGCAGCAGCCGGGCCAGCCGTTCCGGATTGCAGTGCCAGCGTGGCGGAAGCTGGAACAGGATCGGCCCCAGCTTGCGGCCCAGGATCTCCATGCGGTCCAGGTAGGTCTCGAGCCCGGCCTCCGGATCCTTGAGCTTTTTCATGTGGGTCAGGTAGCGGCTGGCCTTGGCCGCGAACACGAATCCCGCGGGCGCGGTCTTGCGCCATTGTTCCAGTGCGCGCTGCGAGGGGAGCTGGTAGAAGGAGTTGTTGATCTCGACGCTGGGAAAGTACCGGCAGTAGTGCGCCAGCCACTGGGCCTCGGGCAGGTCTTCGGGGTAGAACGGCCCCTTCCAGTGGGGGTAGACCCAGCCCGAGGTGCCGATGCGGACGGTGCCGGCGCGCGTGGTCATGGCGGGGAAGGGGACGGGGCGGCCGGTGACCGTGTTTCCAGGGCCTGCGCCCACCGGCCCAGGCGGCGCAGGGCATCACGCTTCTCGGTGCGGCCCAGGCGTGCCTGCTCCAGGGTCCGGTGCAGGGTGTCGATGGTGCGGTCGTAGCGCTCGCGGGCCACCGGGTAGGGGGTGCCGTCCTTGCCGCCGTGGGCGAAGGCGTAGGCCGCCGGGTCGCGGGTGGCGGCGCGGCTCCCGTAGATGAGTTCGGCCACCAGGGCCAGCGCGCGCAGCGACTTGGGGCCCAGGCCCGGGACGGCCAGAACGCGGGTGAAGTCCTCCGGCGGCTGCTCGTAGGTGCGAAGCAGCACCTTGCGCAACTGCGCCGGACGGATGTCCGCCGCGTCCAGCAGGTGGTGGCGGGGCATGTCCAGCCGCGGCAGCGCGGCCAGGGTGCGTTCCACCTCCCGGTCCGGGTGCTGCACGAGGCGGGTGATGGCCTCGCGGGCGGCGGCGCTGTCGCGGTCCACCAGGTTGAAAGCGGGCCCGCGCCTGTCGCAGCAGACAGCGGCATGGGGTTCCTCCACGAACGAGCGCAGGCCCTCGCCCAGCCAGTGGTAGCGGCGTGCCATGCCGCTGGCGTCATTCATGCCCTGCTGCACCACGCCCCAGTGCCCGTCACGGGTGAAGAAAAAGCTGTGGTGATAGAGCTGGTAGCCGTCCTGCAGCGCGGTGTTGTCTACCTTGGCCGACAGCCGGCTGGCCTCCACCAGCGGGGCCGGGTCGCGTCCCAGGTGCTCGCAGGCCGATTCGATCTGGTGCGGGGTGCGGCGCGAGGCCGCCCCCTTGCCGCCGGCGGCGAACAGCCCCAGCTCGTGCTCCAGCCCCTTGATGCCCTCCTTGATGGCGCCGCAGGCGGTGGTGGTGACACCGCTGGAATGCCAGTCGAAGCCCAGCACACAGCCGAAGGCCTGGAACCAGTACGGATCGGCCAGGCGTCGCAGCACCTCGTGCGGGCCGTGCTCGGCCACCAGGTGGCAGACGATCTCGCGGGCCAACCGGGTCATGCGCTCGAACAGC
>JALUTW010000238.1 GCA_027021685.1 Chromatiales bacterium
CTATGCCATGTACCTGGCAGTGCTGGCGTCCATGATCCACGGCCTGACGGTGCCGGGGTCCATCGAGGTGGCCCAGCGCGAGAAGGGCTTCAACCGCGGGCTGTTCGAGTGGATCCGCAAGGCCCCATGGGGCAACCCCACGTTCTCCGGCATGTTCCTTTCGCTCATCGGCTTCGGCTTCCTGGGCGGGATCTCCGGCGTCATCATGGGGACGGAGCAGATCAACATCATCATCCATAACACCATCTACGTGCCGGGCCACTTCCACGCCACGGTGGTGGTGGGTACCACGCTGGCCTTCATGGCACTGACCTACTGGCTCATCCCGGTCCTGTTCCGTCGCGAGCTGGTTCTCAAGGGCCTGGCCAAGTGGCAGCCGTACCTGTTCGGCATCGGCATGTCGGTGTTCTCGCTCGCCCTGATGGGCGCCGGCACCCTGGGCGTGTCGCGCCGGCACTGGGACATGGCGTTCACCGGGTCGGCCCTGGGCTACGAGTATCCGGGCAGCGCCTACGTCATGATGGGGCTCATGGGGATCAGCGGCGTCATCGCCATCCTCGGCGGCGTCGCCTTCATCGTCATCGTCGTGGGCTCGCTCCTGTTCGGGCGCAAGACCGAGGAGGCACCCAGCTACACCACCCAGACCACGCCGCTGCCCATGCCCCCGGCGCCAACGGTGGATCACCGCGGCCTGGGCATCGGTGGCTTCGTGGCGCCGGGAACGCTGGTGTTCGCGCTGGTGTTCCTCACCATCTTCGTCGTCTACTACTTCATCAACTGGAAGTACCTGGCCTCGGTCTGGCCCATGAGTTGATGGAACCGGGAGCCGGTCGCCGCCTCGGAGAAGCATGATGGCCACGTCGCAGACCGTGACGCTCAACCGCAGCCGCCGGCCGCAGGTGCTGGTGCTGGCGCGGGAGGCGCTGCGGGTGTGCAAGCTGCGCATCGGGGTCACCATCGCGTTCACCGCCCTGGCCGGTGCCAGTGCGGTGCCCGGCGCGGAGGCGGCCGGCCCGGCCCTGGCCCTGCTGGTGCTGTCGGTCCTGCTGGCCTCGGCCGCGGCCGGCGGTTTCAACCAGTACATGGAGGCGGATCTGGACCGGTGCATGTCCCGTACCCGGGCGCGCCCCTTCGCCAGCGGGCGCCTGGCGCGCCACCGGGGCTGGCTGGCGGGTTTTGCCCTGGCCGTGGTTGTGGCGGTGGGCCTGGCGGCCTGGGCCACCAATGCGGTGGCCGCGGCGTTCGTCCTGCTGGGAGCCCTCTTTTACGGGGTGATCTACACCTTGTGGCTCAAGCGGCGGACCTGGCTCAACATCGTTCTCGGCGGTCTCGCCGGCAGCTTTGCCCTGCTGGCCGGCGCCGCTGCAGCCGATCCCGGACTGCATCCGGTTGCTCTCCTCCTTGCCCTCGTCCTCTTCTTGTGGACACCCTCGCACTTCTGGAGCCTTGCCATTGCTCTGCAAAGGGAGTACGCGAAGGCCGGTGTTCCCATGCTCCCGGTGCTCATCGGGAACCGGGCGGCGGCGCGGATCGTTCTCGCCAACACCGTGCTGCTGGTCACCGCTTCCGTACTCCCGGTCTTTTTTGGCCTGGGCGGGCTCTACCTGGCGGGGGCGCTGGGGGGCGGGAGTTATCTCCTCTACCAGAACCTGCGCATGGTGCGCGATCCCGTTCCGCGACACGCCATGGCCAGCTTCCATGCCTCGCTGGTCCAGCTCACCCTGCTGCTGGTGGCGGTCATCGCGGATGGCGGGTTCTGACCACAAGGCAGGGGATCGGGCGCGAGCCGCGGCACTGGCCTTCGTTGCCGGCATGCTGGGGACGCCCGCCCTCCCCGCGGCCGTCTCTGCACAGCCCCCCGTGTTCGATGCCGAGCAGGCCCTGGCGCTGAGCCAGGCCGCCATCGGCCGCCAGGTGGGGGAGTACACGTTCCGCGACCGGCAGGGCCGGCGTGTCAGCCTGGCGGTGTTCCGTGGCAAACCCCTGGTGATCAGCCTGGTCTACACCAGCTGTGCCACCGTGTGCTCCATGGCCACCCGGCACCTGTCCCGGGCAGTGGCGGTGGCGCAGGAGGCCCTGGGAGAAGGCAGCTTCAATGTCGTCACCATTGGCTTCGACGCCGCCCGCGACACCCCTGCGGCCATGGCCCGCTTCGCCCGCGAGCAGGGTATCGACGATCCGCGCTGGCGCTTTCTCAGCGCCGACGCGGCAACCGTCGCCGCCCTGGCCCGCGACCTGGGGTTCGCCTACCAGGCCTCGCCGCGGGGGTTCGACCATGTGCTCCAGGCCACGGTGATCACGGCGGACGGGCGCGTGCACACCCAGGTCTACGGCGACCTGGTGAGCGTACCGCAGCTGGTGGAGCCCCTGAAGCAGCTGGTGCTCGGGGTCCGGCCGGAGGACGGCTGGATCACCGGGCTGGGCAAGCGGGTGCGCCTGTTCTGCACCACCTACGATCCCGCCTCCGGACGCTACCGCTTCGACTACTCGTTGTTCATCGGCATGGCCATCGGCGGCCTCATCGTCGGCGGTACGGCCTACTACCTGATACGGGAATCGGTGCGTGCGCGCGCATCGTCCCGGCATCCCGCCGGGATGCGTGAGCGGCGGTTCAATTGACTTGGATCATATGGCCGCGGGACGCCTGCGGTAGCCTGTCAGAACCGCATCACCCGGTCATCGGGAGGCCACCATGAGCGGACGCGTCCGCCGGGCCAGTGAGCGCGCGCTGGCCCGCATCGAATCCGCGTTCAACGCCGCCTTTGGCAACGAGTGCAACCCGGTCTACCATTCGGGTGCGCTGACCATCTATTTCTTCTGGATCGTCCTGGTCAGCGGCATCTACGTCTTCATTTTCTTCGAGACCAGCATCTTCGGTGCCTACGCCTCGGTGGAGCGCCTGACCCACGACCAGTGGTACCTGGGCGGGGTCATGCGCAGCCTGCACCGCTATGCCTCCGATGCCGCCGTCATCACGTTGCTGGTCCACCTGGGACGCGAGTTCGTCAAGGGTCGCTACCGGGGTGCGCGCTGGTTCTCCTGGTTCACCGGGGTGCCGCTGCTGTGGATGGTGTTTCCGTTGGGCATCACCGGTTACTGGCTGGTCTGGGACCGGCTCGCCCAGTACATCGCCATCGCCACGTCCGAGCTGCTGGACCGCCTGCCCCTGTTCACCGAGCCCATGGCCCGCAACTTTCTCCTGCCCGAGAGCCTGAGCGATCGGTTCTTCACCCTCATGGCCTTTCTGCACCTGCTGGGGATCCCCATCTTCCTGGTGTTCGGCATCTGGTTTCACCTCCTGCGCGTCAGCGGCCCCCGGGTCAACCCGCCCCGGCGCCTGGCCCTGGGCAGCCTCGGTGCCCTGCTGTTGTTGTCGCTGCTGCTGCCGGCCGAGAGCCAGGGCCCGGCCGACCTGACCCGGGTGCCGCAGGCGCTGGGCCTCGACTGGTTCTACCTGGCCATCTATCCCCTCTACGACCTCACCTCCGCCGACTTCCTGTGGGCGCTGCTGGCAGGCGGCAGCCTGCTGCTGGCCCTGGTGCCGTGGCTGCCGCCGGTGAAGCGGGAGCCGGCGGCGGTGGTGGACCTGGCCAATTGCAACGGCTGCGGCCGCTGCTACGCCGACTGCCCCTTTGGCGCGGTCACGCTGCAGCCGCGCACCGATGGCCGGCGCCATCCCCTGCAGGCGGTGGTGGACCCGGACCTGTGCACGGCCTGCGGCATCTGCGCCGGGGCCTGCCCTTCCGCGACGCCCTTTCGCAGCGTGGCGGAGCTGGTCTCGGGCATCGACATGCCCCGGCTCACCGTGCACCGGTTGCGCGAGGCCACGGCCGCCGCCCTGCACCGGGCCTCCGGCCCGCTGCGGGTGGTGGTCTACGGCTGCGCCCACGGCGCCGACCTGTCGGCGCTGGCCCGGCCGGGCGTGGTGACGCAGACGCTGCCCTGCATCGGCAACCTGCCACCATCGTTCATCGACTACGTGCTGCGCCGCGCCGGCGCCGACGGCGTGCTGCTCACCGGCTGCCGCCTGGGCGACTGTTATTTCCGGCTCGGCAACGAGTGGGTGGTGCGGCGCCTGGCCGGCACCCGCGAGCCCCACCTGCGCTCCACCGTGGACCGGCGCCGGCTGAAGGTGGTGTGGGCGGCGCCGGTGGACAGCGGCAGGCTCGTCGCCGCGCTCAACGAGTTCCTGCAGCAGCTGGCGCGCCTGGAGCCGCAACGGGACCCGGTGCCGCCGCCTGCCCGGGTGGCCGGGGAGGCAGCCCGGTGAACACGTGGTTGCGCCGCCTGGGACAGGCCACGGCCTACCTGGCCTTCGCCGCCGCCGTGGGCTGGCTCTCGGCCCGGCCCGCCTACGCCCCCATCGGTCCGGACCAGGCCCTGGTCCGGCTCAGCTTCGGCCATTACGGCGCGCGCCTGGGCGAGTGCCGCCGGCGCTCGGCGGAGGAACTCTCGCGCCTGCCGCCCAACATGCGCGCGACGCTGGAATGCCCGCGGGAACGCTCCCCCATCCGGGTGCACCTGGAGCTGGACGGGCGGCGGGTGTACGAGGCCGTCCTCGACCCCAGCGGGCTGTCGCGCGACGGGCCGGCCCATGTCTACGAAAAGTTCGTGGTGCCCGCCGGCGAACACCGGTTGCGGGTGTTCCTGGACGAGGACATTCACCGGCCGCAGGGCGAGTACACGGCCGCGGCCCGGGCCGAGCTGGCCCCGGGCGAGGTGCTGGTGATCGACTTCAGGCCGGCGCGGGGCGGGTTCGTCTTCTACCACCACGGGAAAGCCTTCGATGGATGCAACGGCACCGACTGTGACCGCGGCTGAGCAGGCCGGCGGGTTCGCGCTGCCCGTACCCGAGGGCGGTGCGCAGCGCCAGGCCGTGGGTTGGCTTGCCCTGGGCCTGGGCGCCCTGGTGCTGTCCGGCCTGTTCGCGGTGCTCATCGTGCTCTCGCGCACGCCGTTCCTGCAGGACCGGGTGCCGTTCGTGGACTTCTTTCACACCGCCCTGGTGGTGCACGTGGACCTGTCGGTGCTGGTGTGGTTCCTCGCCTTCGCCGGCGTGCTCTGGAGCCTCAACGCGGCCCGGCGCGGTGCCGCCTTCGGCTGGCTGGGTCTGGGCCTGGCCGTGGCGGGGGCGGTGGTCATGAGTGCCGCCCCGTTCCTGGCCGCGGGCAATCCGCTCATGAGCAACTATGTGCCCATCCTGCAGCAGCCGCAGTTCCTCGCCGGGCTGGCCCTGTTCGGCCTCGGCTTCGGCGCCCTGGTGTTGCGGGCCATGTTCTTCGTGCCGCCGGTGGGGATGGCGGTGTCGGGGGCCGGCGCCCTGCGCTTCGGCCTCAACACCGCGGTGGCCGCCGCGGCCATGGCGCTGCTGGCCCTGGCCTGGACCTGGGCCGGCATGCCCGATCACCTGCAGGGACAGGCCTACTACGAGGTCCTGTTCTGGGGCGGCGGCCACGTGCTCCAGTTCACCCATACCCATCTCATGCTCGTGGCCTGGTTGTGGCTGGCCACCGCCTGCGGCGCCCCGCCGCGCATCCGGCCGCGGGTGGTGCTGTTCCTGTTCGCCTGGGGCCTGCTGGCGGTGTTCGCCACCCCGCTCATCTACCTGTCCACCGACGTCGCCTCGCCGGGGCACCGGGCCCTGTTCACCTGGCAGATGGAGTTCGGTGGCAGCCTGGCGTCCCTGTTCATCGGCCTGGCCGTGCTGGACGGCCTGTGGCGCCACCGGGACGCGGCAGTGGCACGACCGGAGCGTGCCGCCCTGGTGGCCTCCCTGATCCTGTTCGGTGCCGGGGGCCTCATCGGATTTTTCATCCGCGGCAGCAACGTGATCATTCCCGCCCACTACCACGGCTGCATCGTGGGCGTGACCCTGGCCTTCATGGGCATGACCTATCACCTGCTGCCGCGACTGGGATTCGACGCCGTGAACCCGCGCCTGGGTGCCTGGCAGGCCTGGATCTACGGCGGCGGCCAGCTCATGCACATCATCGGCCTCGCCTGGTCGGGGGGCTACGGGGTCCAGCGCAAGATCGCCGGCGCCGCCCAGGGGCTGGACAGCGCAGAGCGGGTCGTCGCCATGGGACTCATGGGCCTGGGTGGCCTCATCGCGGTCATCGGCGGGGTGCTGTTCCTGGTTGCGGTGTTCGCCGCCATCCACCGCGGCCGCCGGCGGGGTGCGGCCGGCCCGGGACGGGATCGGCTCAGGCGCCGGTCTGAACGTAGTTGATGAGGCGGAACACCCCCAGGGCCAGGACCAGGATGATGACGAAGTAGATGGCCTGGCGGTGGGCGAACGGGCGCCCGCGGGCGCGCTCCAGCCACTGCAGGAGCCAGTCGGCGGCGAAGTAAAGCGCTATACCGACGAGGGTGAACAGGACGATTTCGGCCATGGTGCGCTCCAGGGGCCACGGATGGGCCCCACTGTAACACGGGGACCGGTGCCGCGGCCTTGAGGCGGATCAAGCCGCCGGCACCTGTCGATGCAGGTCAATGACTCCGGACCGGGACAACCGGTGAAGACGAGGCGCCACAGGTTGGTCCATCTGCCGGGATGCGGTCCCCGCATCCTGCTGGGCGTGCTGTGCCTGGTGCTGGCCGGCCCCGCCGCCGGCGCCCGGCGGCTGGACCCCGGGCTGTGGCCGCACGTGCAGGCGTTTTTCCCGGGTGCCGAAACGGTGGGTCCCATAGAGGGTGAGCCGCCGGCGGCCGAGGTGCGTGGGGGCGGGCGCCTGCTGGGCTATGTCTTCCTCACCGACGATGTCCTGCCCATCCCGGCCTACTCGGGCAAGCCCATCCGCACCCTGGTGGGTCTGGGCCTGGACGGCCGCATCCGCGGCCTGCACATCGTGCATCACGAGGAGCCCATCCTGGTCGTCGGTGTCTCGGACGCCCACCTGCGGGCGTTTCTGGATCAATATCCGGGGAAGTCCATCGAGCGGCGATTCAAGATCGGCGGCGCCGAGCGGCCCGGCACCATCACCTTCGACGGCATCTCCGGCGCCACCATCACCGCCATGATCCTCAACGCCTCCATCTACCGCGGTGCGCGCAAGGTGGCGGCGGCGCGCGGCATTCCGCGGCCGGCGGCCGCTTCCGGCGCCGGCGGACCGGCACCGGAACCGCCCCCTGTCTGGCGCCACGTGTGGCAGCAACGCTGGGCCACCATCACCGTGCTGGTGGCCGGACTGCTGCTGCTCACCACCATGCTCGTGCTCCAGGACTGGCTGGTGCGGCGTCCGCGCCTGCTGCGGCGCCTGCGCATCATGTTCCTCGTCTACACCCTGGTGTTCATCGGCTGGTACGCCCTGGCCCAGCTCTCGGTGGTCAACGTGTTCACCTTTCTCCACGCGGTGGTCCACGAGTTTTCCTGGGACACCTTCATGGTGGAGCCCCTGATGTTCATTCTCTGGGCCTACGTCGCCTTCGCCATCCTGCTCTGGGGGCGCGGCGTCTACTGCGGCTGGCTGTGTCCGTTCGGTGCGCTGCAGGAGCTGGCCCACCGCCTCGGCCGGCGCCTGCGGCTGCCGGCGTGGGAGCCGCCCGAGGTGGTGCACGAGCGCCTGTGGGCGGTGAAATACATCGTCCTGCTGGTGCTGTTTGCGGTGTCGCTGCACTCCATGCCCACCATGCAGCGGCTGGCCGAGATAGAACCATTCAAAACCGCCATCACCCTGCGCTTCCAGCGCGAGTGGCCGTTCGTGGTCTACGCGGTCCTGCTGGTCCTGGTCTCCGTGCCCATCCGCAAGGCCTTCTGCCGCTACCTCTGTCCGCTGGGCGCCGCGCTGACCTTCCCCAGCCATTTTCGCATCTTCGACTGGCTGCGGCGGCGCAAGGAGTGCGGCCATCCCTGCCGCATCTGCGAGCGCCAGTGCGAGGTGCGGGCCATCCGTCCCACGGGCGAGATCAACCACCTGGAATGCCAGTACTGCCTGGACTGCCAGGTGACCTACTACGACGACCGTCTGTGTCCACCGCTGGTGGACCGGCGGCGCCGGCGCGAGCGCGCGCGCCGGCCGCGGCCCGATCCGGCACCACAGGCGTCGCCGGGCAAGGCTTCTTGATGCAGGTCAAGGTTGCCCGCCAGAGCAAGGATCGGTGCTTGATTTACATCAAGGACGGTCCATACCGGCGGCGTTACAAGGAACCTGTCCTCAACGATATTTTTCCGGCCAGCCCAGGAGGATTTGGATCATGAACGCGCACACCATCGCCTTCAGCGGCGCGGTGCTGGCGGCGATGCTCGGCCTTGCCGCGGCGCCCGTCACGGCGGCGGAGAAGACCACCGAGCATCCCACGGTCACCCCCGGCGAGCTGCGCTACATGGGACCGCCCGTGCCCGAGCGGGAGGCCCGCCGTGTGGTGACCCCGGGCGCACCGCCCATGAATGAAAACGAGTTCCGGCGGGCGATGAAGATTTACTTCGAGCGCTGTGCCGGCTGCCACGGCGTGCTGCGCAAGGGCGCCACCGGCAAGCCGCTCACGCCGGACATCACGCAGAAGCGCAGCCTGGAGTATCTCAAGACCTTCATCAACTTCGGCTCACCAGCCGGCATGCCCAACTGGGGCACCTCGGGCGAGCTGAGCGAAGCGGACATCGAGCTGATGGCCAAGTTCCTGCAGCACGAGCCGCCGGTGCCGCCGGAGTACGGCATGAAGCTCATCAAGTCGACCTGGAAGGTCATCGTTCCGCCCGAGAAGCGGCCAAAGCGGCAGATGAACAAGCTCAACCTGGCCAACCTGTTCTCGGTCACCCTGCGTGACGCCGGCCAGGTGGCGCTCATCGATGGTGACAGCAAGAAGATCGTCGCCACCATCGACACCGGATACGCGGTGCACATCTCGCGCCTGTCGGCCTCCGGCCGTTACCTGTACGTCATCGGCCGCGATGCCCAGGTTAACCTCATCGACCTGTGGATGAAGAAGCCGCAGACCGTGGCCGTGATCAAGGTGGGCCTGGAGGCGCGGTCGGTGGAGACCTCCAAGTACAAGGGATGGGAGGACAAGTACGCCATCGCCGGCACCTACTGGCCGCCGCAGTACGTGATCATGAAGGGCGACACCCTGGAGCCGCTGAAGATCGTCAGCACCCGCGGCATCACGGTGGACACCCAGGAGTACCATCCGGAGCCCCGGGTCGCGGCCATCGTCGCCTCCCACCAGCATCCGGAGTTCATCGTCAACGTCAAGGAGACAGGCAAGATCCTGCTCGTGAACTACAGTGATCTGGACAACCTGACGGTGACCACCATCGACGCCGCGCGGTTCCTGCACGACGGTGGCTGGGATTCCACCAAGCGGTACTTCCTCACCGCCGCCAACAAGTCCAACAAGATCGCCGTGGTGGACTCCAAGCGGCGCAAGCTGGAGGCCCTCATCGAGGTGGGCAAGATCCCGCACCCGGGGCGCGGCGCCAACTTCGTCCACCCCAAGTACGGTCCGGTGTGGGCCACCAGCCACCTGGGGGACGAATCCATCGTGCTCATCGGCACCGATCCCAGGCGGCACAAGAAGTATGCCTGGAAGGTGGTGCAGCGGCTCAAGGGTCAGGGTGGCGGCTCGCTGTTCATCAAGACCCATCCCAGGTCGCACCACCTGTACGTGGACACCGCGCTCAACCCGGACGCCGCGGTGAGCCAGTCGGTGGCAGTGTTCGACATCCGCAACCTGGACAAGGGCTACAAGGTGCTGCCCATCGCCAAGTGGTCCGGACTGGGTGAAGGGCCCATGCGCGTGGTCCAGCCCGAGTTCAACAAGGCGGGTGACGAAGTCTGGTTCTCGGTCTGGAACGGCAAGAAGCAGACCTCGGCCATCGTGGTGGTGGACGACAAGACGCTGAAGCTCAAGAAGGTCATCAAGGACAAGCGCCTGGTGACCCCCACGGGCAAGTTCAACGTCTACAACACCATGCACGACGTGTACTGAGCCCCGGCCGCGGCGGCGGGCGCCGCCCGCCGCCGCCGGCCCGAACACATGGGAGGGCATGATGAGCGGGCGCGGCAAGGTGTACCTGGTGGGGGCGGGCCCGGGCGATCCGGAGCTGCTCACCGTCAAGGCCCAGCGCCTGCTGCGCGACTGCGACGTGGTGGTCTACGACCGCCTCGTCTCCGCCGCCATCCTGGACCAGGTGCCCCCGGGGGTGACGCGCATCAACGCGGGCAAGGCCCCCGGCCGCCACACCATGACCCAGGGACAGATCAGCGCCCTGCTGGTGCGGCTGGCCCGGGCCGGCTACCAGGTGGTCCGGCTCAAGGGTGGCGACCCCTTCGTGTTCGGTCGGGGATCGGAAGAGGCGCGCGAGCTGGCCCGGCATCGCGTCGCCTTCGAGGTCGTACCGGGTATCACCGCCGCCGCCGGCGCCAGCGCCTACGCGGGCATCCCTCTCACCCACCGGGGGCTGGCGCACGGCGTGCGGTTGGTGACTGGTCATCGGCAGGACGGGGCACCGCTCGATCTCGACTGGTCCTGTCTTGCCGATCCAGCCGCCACTCTCGTCATCTACATGGGCCTGGGCCACGTGGAGGAGATCGTCCGCCAGCTCGTGGCTCACGGCCTGTCGCCCCGCACGCCGGCCGCGGCCATCCAGGACGGCACCCTGCCGGGGCAGCGCCGCTGCCTCACCACCCTGGGTGAGCTGGCCGGGACGGTGCGCGCCGCGGGCCTGCGCCCCCCGGTCACCCTGGTCATCGGCCGGGTGGTGAGCCTGGCGCCGGAGCTGGACTGGTTCACCGGCGCCGCCGCCGCCGGCGCGGAGGAGAGCCATGGCTAGGCACGCGGCCCTGTGGCTGCCGGGACTCGTGCTGGTGGCCGCGGCGCAGGCCGCGCCGCCGCCGGACCCGGAGCGGCTGGAGAACCTGCTGCAGCAGGACTGCGG